>NZ_JARJVV010000017.1:0-82233 GCF_029348455.1 Segatella intestinalis | reverse complement strand
GCACATTAAAGAATGGACTAATGCAAACCTCTCTCCAAATTTGGCAGTGAAACGCATCAATACCATAGGTAAAAAATGCGTCGGATTTTAAACGGATTTTGAACACCCTACCTTACAGGGCGCCTTGCCGATTGCCATTATACCCAGGGCGCTGCCCTGGGCTAAGAGCTTCTGCCCTTTCAGGGCGTGCTGCTTGCGGGCGCTGCCCTGGGCTAAGAGCTTTTGGGCCTTCAGCCCGTACATAAACCACTTGCGAAAGTTCAAATAACTTAATGATAATCAAATACTGGTTTTCGTAAAAATGGCTTTTTCAAGTGGTCTCTTTCTTTTAGTTTTGTTTATGCAGTTTCCCTGCCTTTTTCCTTTAAATTCTTCAATATTCATACTCCAGTAAAGCGAAAAAATGTCGAAGTGGAAGAAGAATGAAAAAACTAAAACTTTTCTTAAGAAAAAGCGTGCTGTTACGAAATAAATTTGTAACTTTGCAGCCGCTTACAAGCAGTTTAAATAATAACGTTATAATTTTTTATGAACTTTACACTATTTATCACCGTTTTGCTGACGGCTGTAACCTTGGTGGTGGCTGCTTATGTCATCGCTAAGCTCATCGGTCCTCGTTCTTACAATCCGGTAAAGGGTGAACCTTTCGAGTGTGGTATTCCGACTCGTGGCAGCTCATGGTTGCCATCCCATATCGGCTACTATCTCTTCGCCATCCTTTTCCTGATGTTCGACATTGAGACTGTAATGCTTTACCCATGGGCAGTCGTAGTTAAGCAGTTTGGATCTATGGCTCTCGTGAGCATCGGATTCTTCCTGTTGGTATTGGTATTAGGCCTTGCTTATGCTTGGCGGAAAGGAGCATTGGAATGGAAGTAAACAAAAGAGCCTCTATCAAGAGTATTCCTTACGACGAGTTTAAGGACAACGACACCCTCGAGAAGATAGCTCAAGAGCTGAATGAGGGTGGAGCCAATGTGGTTCTTGGTTCGCTCGATGCCGCCATCAACTGGGGACGCAGTAACTCACTCTGGTCATTGACCTTCGGTACCTCTTGCTGCGGTATCGAGTTTATGGCTGTAGGATGTGCGCGTTACGACTTCTCACGTTTCGGTTTCGAGGTAACCCGTAACTCTCCACGCCAGGCTGACCTGATCATGTGTGCCGGAACTATCACCAACAAGATGGCACCAGTATTCAAACGTTTGTACGATGAAATGGCTGAGCCAAAGTATGTGGTAGCCGTAGGAGGATGCACCATCTCGGGCGGTCCTTTCAAGAAGAGCTACAACGTGGTTCGTGGCATCAGCGAGTTAGTGCCTGTAGATGTCTACATCCCAGGTTGTCCTCCACGTCCAGAGGCTATCCTTTACGGTATGATGCAGTTGCAGCGTAAGGTAAAGGTTGAGAAATTCTTCGGCGGAGCCAACCACAAGATGACCCGCGACGAGAAGGAGCTTTCTATGAGCAAGGGCGGTCTTCGCGGCTTGAGCAACGAGAACCTCTCTGACAGCGAGAAGCTTGGACACAAGAAGCCTATCATTGTGACAGAAGTACCTGAGGATTTCGACCCTCAGAAAGGTCTAACTGATTAATATAATAAGGTATAAGAACATGAAACTGAATAATATTGAATTGAGTTTTGACAATTTCGCCTCAGAGATGGCGAAGTTGAAGAACGAGAAGCATTTCGACTACCTTGTTACCATCATCGGTGAAGACTTCGGTGAGGAAGGTCTCGGATGTATCTACATTCTTGAGAATACTCAGACCAACGAGCGCTGCTCGGTAAAGACCATCGCCAAGAAGGTGGATGGCAGCGATGTGATTCCTACAGTCATCAATCTTTGGAAGGTGGCTGACCTGTTGGAGCGCGAGGTGTTCGACTTCGTTGGCATCAAGTTCCTGGGTCATCCAGACATGCGCCGACTTTTCCTGCGCACCGACTTCCAGGGCCATCCATTGCGCAAGGACTTCGACATGAGTCCTGAGGCCAACCAGTTCCCCTGCACCGACGAGCCAGAGGACGACTTCACCGTAGAGTACTCGCTGAGTGCCGACGGACATTTGGTAGAAACCCAGAAGCGCCGTTTCGACGATGACGACTATGTGGTGAATATCGGTCCTAACCACCCATCCACTCATGGTGTGCTCCGTCTGCAGACCGTTATTGACGGCGAGACCGTGAAGCGCATCTATCCACACCTTGGCTACATTCACCGTGGTATCGAGAAGATGTGGGAGGGAATGACCTATCCACAGACCCTGGCATTGACCGACCGTCTGAACTACCTCTCTGCCATGATGCACCGCCATGCACTGGTAGGTGTTATCGAGGAGGCAATGGGCATCGAACTCTCAGACCGTATCCGCTACATCCGCACCATCATGGACGAGTTGCAGCGTATCGACTCTCACTTGTTGTACCTCGGCTGTACCGCACAGGACCTGGGTGCCCTGACAGCATTCCTCTACTGTATGCGCGACCGTGAGCACGTATTGAACGTGATGGAGGAGACAACCGGTGGCCGTCTGATCCAGAACTACTATCGTATCGGTGGCCTTCAGGCAGACATCGATCCTAACTTCGTACAGAATGTGAAGACACTCTGCAAGTATCTGCGTCCTATGATTCAGGAGTACCTCGACGTATTCGGCGACAATGTGATCACTCACAACCGTCTCGAAGGCGTAGGTCCAATGAATCTTGAGGATTGTATCAACTATGCCGTTACCGGTCCTGCCGGCCGTGCATCTGGTTGGAAGAACGATACCCGCAAGCGTCATCCATACGATATGTACGACAAGGTGGAGTGGAAGGAAATCACTCTGACAGGTTGCGATTCTATGGATCGTTACTATGTACACATCCAGGAGTTGTATCAGAGCTTGGACATCATCGAGCAGTTGATCGACAACATTCCTGAGGGTGAGTACTACATCAAGCAGAAGCCAATTATCAAGGTCCCTGAGGGACAGTGGTACTTCTCTGTAGAGGGTGCCAGCGGCGAGTTTGGTGTATATCTCGACTCAAAGGGTGACAAGAGTCCATACCGTATGAAGATGCGCCCAATGGGCTTGTCTTTGACAGGTGCGCTCGATCCAATGCTTCGTGGACAGAAAATCGCTGACTTGATTACAACAGGTGCAGCAATCGACTTCGTAATCCCTGATATTGATAGATAATTATGTTTGATTTTAGTATAGTAACAACATTCATCGACAATCTGCTTCGCCAGACCTTGGGTCTGGGCGACTTCCTGTCGATTCTGATAGAGTGCGTGCTCGTGGGTGTCTGCATTTTGACAGCATACGCCCTGATAGCTATCGTACTTATCTTTATGGAGCGTAAGGTGTGTGCCTACTTCCAGTGCCGTCTCGGCCCTATGCGTGTAGGTCCTTGGGGTATCTTCCAGGTATTCGCCGATGTGCTCAAGATGTTGATCAAGGAGATTTTTGCTGTAGACAGAGCCGACAAGCTGCTCTACTACCTGGCACCTTTCCTCGTGATCATTGCCTCTGTAGGTACTTTCTCATTCCTTCCATGGAACAAGGGAGCACATATTCTCGACTTCAACGTAGGTGTATTCCTCATCACAGCCGTAAGTTCTATCGGTGTGCTGGGCGTGTTCCTCGCCGGTTGGGCATCCAACAACAAGTACTCTGTGGTATCTGCCATGCGTGGTGCCGTACAGATGATTTCTTATGAGATGTCTCTCGGTCTCTGCCTGATTTCTGCAGTAGTTCTTACTGGTACTATGCAGGTGAGCGGTATCGTTGAGGCTCAGACTGGTGCTTGGAACTGGTTGATCATCAAGGGTCATGTTCCAGCTATCCTTGCTTTCCTCGTATTCCTCGTAGCAGGTAACGCTGAGGCTAACCGTGGTCCTTTCGACTTGGCTGAGGCTGAGAGTGAGTTGACCGCAGGTTATCATACAGAGTATTCTGGTATGGGCTTCGGTTTCTACTACTTGGCTGAGTACCTGAACCTCTTCGTGATTTCTGGTATTGCTTCTACCGTATTCCTCGGTGGTTGGGCGCCATTGAACATCGGTATCGAGGGCTTCGACAATCTGATGAACCTCATCCCTGGTTTCATCTGGTTCTTCGGTAAGACCTTCGCTGTGGTATGGCTTCTGATGTGGGTACGTTGGACTTTCCCACGTCTCCGTATCGACCAGATTCTGAAGCTGGAGTGGAAGTACTTGATGCCATTGTCACTCGTCATCCTGATCATGATGACCGTATGCGTAGCATTCGGAATCCACGGATAATATTATTAAGGAGTTAAAGGAGTTAAAGAAGTTAAGGAGTCAAGACAATAGTTCTACTGCTTGAAACTTCTGTTATTTCTTAACAAATAAACAAAAAATAAAAGTATGTCTAACAATTCATATTTCGGCGGTATTGCAGCGGGTTTGAAGACCCTCGCTATCGGTATGAAGACTACCATGAAGGAGTACTTCACACCCAAGAGCACCGAGCAGTACCCTGAGAACCGCAAGACTACACTCCACATTTCTCCACGTTTCCGTGGTCGTCTGGTTTTCGTCCGCGACGAGAACGAGGCTTACAAGTGTGTGGGTTGTACATTGTGTGAGAAGTCATGCCCCAACGATACCATCAAGATTCAGACCGAGATGGTGGAGGACCCAGAGACAGGCAAGAAGAAGCGCAAGTTGGTGGATTACCAGTACGACTTGGGTGACTGCATGTTCTGTGAACTCTGTGTGAACGCATGTAACTTCGGTGCAATTAAGTTTGTCAACGATTTCGAGAATGCAGTCTTTGACCGCAGCAAGTTGGTGATGCACCTCGACAAGGAGGTTTATAAGGGCGGAAGCCTTCCTAACCTCATTGATGGTGGCGCTCCACTCGAAATCGGTAAGTTTAACACCAAGACTAAGTAAGGAGGACTTTAGACAATGATAACAGCAAATTTATTTATGTTCGTCATCTTGGCAGTAGTCATCTTTGGCTCAGCCATCATGTGCGTAGCTACCAAGCGTATCATGCGTGCGGCAACTTATCTGTTGTTCGTGCTCTTCGGTGTAGCTGGTGTATTCTTCCTGCTCGACTATACCTATCTGGGTGCAGCTCAGATTGCTGTATATGCAGGTGGTATTACAATTCTCTATGTCTTCGCCATTCAGTTGGTTTCCAAGCGTACCCTTCAGGGTCTTTTGGAGCACGTGAAGGGTAGCAAGGTCATTGGCCGTGCACTCGTCTGCCTCGTAGGTTTTGTTACCTTGGCAGTCATCGTGTTGAAGAATCACTTTATCGATTTGGCTGCAACAGTAGCCGACACTGAGGTGCCTATGGACCAGATTGGTTCTGCACTCGTAGGTGCTGACAAGTATGGCTATGTATTGCCATTCGAGTTTATCTCTGTATTCCTGTTGGCATGTATCATCGGTGGTATCTTAATCGCAAGAAAGGAGGATAAGAAATGATTCCAGTACAGTATTTCTTCGTGCTCTCAGCACTCTTGTTCTTCATCGGCGTTTATGGTTTCTGTACACGTCGTAACCTCGTTGCCATGCTCATCTCCATCGAGCTTGTATTGAATGCAGCCGATCTGAACTTCGCAGTGTTCAACCGCATCCTCTTCCCAGGACAGTTGGAAGGTTTCTTCTTCACATTGTTCTCTATCGGAGTGGCAGCAGCCGAGACAGCCGTAGCGCTCGCAATAATTATTAACGTTTACCGCAACTATCACAGTGACCAGGTGAACAGTATTGAAAACATGAAATTCTAATTAAGACAATGAATTACAGTTATGCATTTTTGATACTTCTTCTGCCATTCCTGAGCTTCCTGGTTCTGGGACTTGCGGGTATGAAGATGAAAAAGCAGGTAGCAGCCATCATCGGTACCGTCCTGATGGGTTGTGTGTTCGGTCTGTCTATTTATACAGCATACGAATATTTCTTTGCTATCGGCCGTGATGCTTCAACAGGTTTGTATCCAACTGTTGACTCATTCAATTTTACTTGGTTGAAGTTTACCGAGTTGCTGACCTTCAACATTGGTTTCCGTCTGACACCAATCTCTGTATTGATGCTCATCGTGATTACCACCGTCAGCTTCATGGTTCACATCTACTCATTCGGCTATATGGCCGAGCGTGACGAGAATTACAAGGTAGAGGGTTATGAGAAGGGTATGCAGCGTTTCTACGCTTACCTGAGCCTCTTCACCATGTCTATGTTGGGTCTGGTAGTAGCTACCAATATTTTCCAGATGTATCTGTTCTGGGAGTTGGTGGGTGTCTGCTCTTATCTGCTCATCGGATTCTATTATCCCAAGCATGCAGCAGTACATGCCAGCAAGAAGGCGTTCATCGTAACTCGTTTCGCCGACCTCTTCTTCTTGATCGGTATCTTGTTCTACAGCTTCTATGTAGGAACCTTCAACTACGACTTGAATGCTCAGCCAGAGCTTCAGAGTTCTTTGGCTGGTGCTGCATGGGTGATGCCTGTAGCGTTGTTCCTCATGTTCATCGGTGGTGCCGGTAAGAGTGCGATGTTCCCATTGCACATCTGGTTGCCAGATGCGATGGAGGGTCCAACTCCAGTTTCTGCGTTGATCCACGCCGCTACCATGGTTGTGGCTGGTGTTTATCAGGTAGCCAGTCTCTTCCCAATCTGGGTAGAGTATGCTCCCAACACTCTCCACTACGTAGCTTACATTGCAGCCTTCACCGCATTCTATGCAGCAGCTGTAGCTTGCTGCCAGCGTGATATCAAGCGTGGTCTGGCTTTCTCTACTATCTCTCAGATTGCCTACATGCTCGTTGCCTTGGGTGTTTGCTTCGCAGTAGACAACCATCACGGCGGTTTGGGTTATATGGCTGGTATTTTCCACCTCTTCACCCACGCCATGTTCAAGGCCTTGCTGTTCCTCTGCTCTGGTGCCATCATCGTCATCATCGGCAGCAACTTCAAGGAGTACATGGGCGGTTTGCACAAGTACATGCCTATCACCAACATCTGCTTCTTGATTGGTTGCTTGGCAATTGCAGGTATTCCTCCATTCGCAGGTTTCTTCTCTAAGGACGAGATCATCACTGCTTGTTTCCAGTTCTCACCATTCATGGGTTATTTCATGACATTGGTGGCTGGTATGACAGCTTTCTATATGTTCCGTCTCTACTATGTTATCTTCTGGGGACAGAGCTACTATGAGTTGGATCCAGAGAACCGTCGCAAACCACAGGAGGTTCCTTTCGTGATGTGGGGTCCATTGGTGTTCCTTGCAGCAATCTCTTGTGTCTGTGGTTTGATTCCATTCGGTCACTTTGTTTCTGCTACAGGTCAGAGCTACGATATCCACATCGATACACAGGTGGCTTGCACCTCTATCGTTGTAGCCGTTATCGGCATCGCGCTCGCCACCTATATGTATGCACCTAAGAAGACACCATTGGCCGACACCTTGGCCAAGAAGATGCCTAAGTTGCACAAGGCAGCCTTGAATCGTTTTTATATCGACGATGCTTGGCAGTTCTTCACCCACAAGATTGTGTTCGGTCTCTTCTCTAAGCCTATCGCTTGGTTCGACCGTCATGTCATCGATGGCACTTTCAACTTCATGGCTTGGGGTGCACAGGAGGCAGGCGAGACCATCCGTCCATGGCAGAGTGGCGACGTGCGCAGCTATGCCATCTGGTTCCTCACAGGTACAGTGGCTCTCACCTTGTGTCTGCTCGCGCTTCTTTAATGAATGTCTCACAATTAAGTAAATAGAAAAGAAATGAATTTAAGTATATTCGTCATAGTACCACTCCTGATGTTGCTCGGCCTCTGGTTGGCACGCAACGACAAGCAGGTTCGTGGTGTGATGGTGGCAGGTGCCAGCGTGCTGCTCGCCCTCTCCATCTATTTGGTGTTTGCATTTCTCGAAGCTCGTGAGACAATGCCAGCCGACCAAGTTCCTATGCTCTTCACCTACTGTGTGCCATGGTTTGAGCCATTGCACATCAACTATTCACTCGGTGTGGATGGTATCTCAGTAGTGATGATTCTTCTGACTTCCATCATCGTGTTCACCGGTACATTTGCTTCTTGGCAGATGGAGCCTATGAAGAAGGAGTACTTCCTCTGGTTCACACTCTTGAGCACTGGTGTTTATGGCTTCTTCATCTCTATCGACATGTTCACCATGTTCATGTTCTACGAGGTGGCGCTGATTCCTATGTATCTCCTCATCGGTGTATGGGGTAGTGGTGCGAAGGAGTATTCTGCCATGAAACTTACCTTGATGTTGATGGGTGGTTCAGCCCTCTTGGTTATCGGTATCTTGGGTATTTACTTCTACAGTGGTGCCCAGACATTCGAAATCCTCGACATCGCTCACCACACCAATGGTGCTCATGCTATCCCTGAGAGCGTGCAGAATGTGTTCTTCCCATTGCTCTTCATCGGTTTCGGTATTCTTGGAGCTTTGTTCCCATTCCACACATGGTCTCCTGATGGTCACGCCAGTGCGCCAACAGCTGTATCTATGTTGCATGCCGGTGTATTGATGAAACTCGGTGGTTATGGTTGCTTCCGTATCGCCATGTTCCTCTTGCCAGCTGCTACTCACGGATTCTGGATCAAGGTATTCCTCGTACTGACTACTATCTCTATCGTATATGGTGCTTTGTCAGCATGTGTACAGACCGACTTGAAGTACATCAATGCCTATTCTTCAGTTTCTCACTGTGGTATGGTGCTCTTCGCTCTCTGTATGATGACTCAGACAGCAGCTACAGGTGCTATCCTCCAGATGTTGTCTCACGGTTTGATGACCGCTCTCTTCTTCGCCGTTATCGGTATGATTTATCATCAGGCTGGTACACGTGACGTTCGCTACTTGGGTGGTTTGATGAAGATTATCCCATTCCTCTCAGTAGGTTATGCGGTAGCTGGTTTGGCTAACCTCGGTTTGCCTGGTTTCTCTGGTTTCGTAGCCGAGATGACCATCTTCGTAGGTGCTTTCCAGAATGCAGATACGTTCCATCGTGTATGTACCATCATCGCTTGTACCTCCATCGTAGTGACAGCGGTTTACATCTTGCGTTGTGTGGGTAAGATTCTGTATCAGAAGGTTCCTAACGCCAAGTTGGAGAAGCTTCACGATGCAACCTGGGACGAGCGTATCGCTGTAGCAGGTCTGATTGCCTGTGTGGCAGGTCTTGGTATGTTCCCTCTCTGGGCAGAGGAGATTATCATGGACGCTGTAGGTCCTATCTTTAGTGTAATCATGTAATAAATATCAGAAGAAATGAATTACAGTCAATTTTTAAATATGATTCCAGAGGCTACCTTGATGGCAGTCCTGTTGATCACTTTCATTGCTGACTTCTGCAGTTCCAAGAGCGCAGACCGTAAGTGGTTCAATCCTCTGGTATGTCTCTTGATGGTGGCTCACATTGCCATTAATATCTTCCCTACAGAAGCCACATCTGCCTTTGGTGGAATGTACACCTCTGGTCCTGCCGCTGGTGTTCTCAAGACCGTCTTGGCGCTTGGTACACTGATAGTCCTGATACAGGCCAAGGAGTGGTTGAGCCGTAAGGACACTGCCTTCAAGGAGGGCGAGTTCTATATGTTGGTTCTCTCTACTCTGTTGGGTATGAACATGATGGTTAGTGCCAACCACTTCCTCCTGTTCTTCCTCGGTCTGGAGATGGCATCCGTGCCAATGGCTTGCTTGGTTGCCTTCGACAAGTATCGTCACAACTCTGCTGAGGCAGGTGCCAAGTTCATCCTTACCGCTACTTTCTCAAGTGGCGTGATGATTTATGGTATCTCTCTGCTTTATGCTGCCTGTGGCACCTTGTACTTCGAGGATGTAGCAAAGGTTATCTCTGCTTCTCCATTGACCATCGCTGGTATGGTGTTCTTCTTCAGTGGCTTGGGATTCAAGATTTCCTTGGTTCCTTTCCACTTCTGGACAGCCGATTCTTACCAGGGTGCTCCTACTACTGTGACAGGTTATCTGTCGGTAGTTTCCAAGGGTGCTGCTGCGTTCACACTCTGTGCTATCCTCATGAAGGTGTTCCAGCCAATGGTAGAGTACTGGACCGTATTACTCTACATCGTGATTGTACTCTCTATCACTATAGCCAACCTGTTCGCCATCCGTCAGAGTGACTTGAAGCGTTTCATGGCATTCTCTTCAATCTCTCAGGCTGGTTACATCATGTTGGCAGTTATCGGCAACTCAACCTTGAGCATCACCTCGCTGACTTACTATGTTCTCATTTACGTAGTAGCCAACCTGAGTGTGTTTGCCATCATCTCTTCTGTTGAGGAGCACAATGGCGGTACAGTGCAGATGGACAGCTACAATGGTTTCTATAAGACCAACCCACGTTTGGCTTTCCTCATGACTTTGGCGTTGTTCTCATTGGGTGGTATTCCTCCATTCGCCGGTATGTTCTCCAAGTTCTTCGTGTTTATGGCAGCCGTTCATGGCGCCGATATCCACACCACACTCGGAGCATGGGCTTATGGCGTAGTATTCATCGCTTTGGTCAACACAGTCATCAGCTTGTACTACTACTTGCTCATCGTGAAGGCGATGTTCATCAAGCACAGCGACAGTCCGCTGCCAACCTTCCAGAGCGCTTGCTCTACCAAGTTGGCTCTTGCCATCTGCACAGTTGGCATCGTGGCTTTCGGTATCTGCTCATTCGTCTTCGACTGGATTTCAGTAGCAGCCAACGCGTAAGTTGTAAATGACATGCCTCTGTGAGGACTAACATCCTCTTTCAGGGCAGAACAATATAGCTCGGAACAAGTCTTTGTTCCGGGCTTTTTTTGTTCATCTCTTGCATACTTATCTCTTAGTCTGTCGTATACTTATCTCTTAGTCTGTCGTAAATTTGCCTTTAAGTCTGTTGTCCCTTAACTTCCAGAACGACCATAGGGAGTGATAACATTCCTTAACTTCCTAACTTTCCCCAACTTCCTTAATTTCCCCCATTTCCCAACTTCCCCACTTGAGTATTTTTATAAAAAAGAACATTATTTGTTTGGTCGTTTGCCGAATAAATACTATTTTTGCAGTATGAACAAATAACTCAAAAAGGGAGATTATGAAAAGTATTAAAAGAATGGCTCTTGGAGCCATGGTGGCTTTGATGATGATGACATCATGCGGAACCACGCAGACCGTGCCTCTTACAGGTCGCACACATCGCATCTCGGTGTCAGATGAGCAAGTGCTCAGCCTCTCCAACCAAGAATATACCAAGTATATGGCGACTGCCAAAAAGTCGACCAATGCTCAACATACGGCCATGGTGCAAAGGGTAGGGCGCAAACTGGCTACAGCCGTGGAAACCTATCTGAAGCAGAACGGCTTTGCCAACGATGTGAAAAACTATGCATGGGAATTCAATCTCGTGCAGGACAAGAGTGCCAACGCCTTCTGTATGCCTGGTGGAAAAATTGTGGTGTATGAAGGCTTGTTGCCCTATACACAGAATGAGACGGCTCTTGCCATCGTCTTGGGACATGAAATTGCTCATGCTGTGGCAAAGCACAGTGCCGAGCAGCTTACCAAGCAGCAAAACCAACAGGTAGGTACCAACATCCTGGGCAATGTGCTCAATCAGGCTGTAGGCAGCGGTGTAGGCGATTTGGCGAGTGCCGTGGCTGGAAAGTATTTCTCTTTCCGCAACTTGAAGTATTCGCGCGACAATGAGACTGAGGCCGACTATATGGGACTTATCTTTGCTGCCATGGCAGGCTACGATCCTCAGCAGGCTATTCCGTTCTGGAAACGTATGTCGCAGGGCAACAGTTCCAACCAGAATGACATCTTCAGCGACCATCCTTCCGATGCCAAGCGAATAGCTGCTTTGCAAAAGGAAATGCCTACAGCGCTCAAGTATTATCATCCTGCCAAGAATACAAAGAAAAGGTAAGCTTGGGAGAGAATGAGCTGACAAAAGCACGGGCAGACCAAAGAATGTGCTTTCGTGACAACCTCTTAGCATGAATGCAGTAGGAATGACTAACTAAAAATTCAAAGATATGATTGATTACATCTCACAAAACCTTTGGCTGTTCTGGACGGTGATTACCTTCCTGTGCCTGATTATGGAGTTGTCTTCGGGCGATTTCTATGTAACGTGTTTTGCTATTGGTGCCATTGTCAGCATCTTAGCAGCATGGATGGGCTTGCCCTTCTGGTTGCAGATTGTGGTATGGGCGGTTTGCTCCGTGCTGAGTATCTGGCTTATTCGTCCGCACCTGCTGCATATTATCAAGCATGGTGCCGATGACAGAGTGAGTAATGCCGATGCCTTGTTGGGACAGGTAGGCGAGGTAAGCCAGTGCATCGTAAAGGGCGGTTATGGTCGCGTGAAACTCGATGGTGACGACTGGAAAGCTGAGGCTCCTTCTGCACTTGAGGATATTGCCGAAGGTGCCAAGGTGAAAATCGTGGGCAGAGAGTCCATCATCTTGAAGGTGGAGGAGATCGTAAGATAATTAATAACTCTAAAACATAACGATTATGATTGGAATTTATGTATTGGCTGCCATCGTTGTGCTGGCCCTTATTTTCGTAAAGAAAACGATTGTTATCATTCCTCAGAGTGAGACAAAGATTATAGAGCGTCTGGGACGTTACTATGCAACCCTCAGACCAGGTATCAACATCATTATACCATTTATCGACCGTGCCAAGGAGATTGTGGCTATGCGCAATGGAAGATATATGTACACCAACACTATCGACCTGCGTGAACAGGTGTACGATTTCGACCGACAGAACGTGATCACAAAAGATAATATCCAGATGCAGATCAATGCTCTGTTGTACTTCCAGATAGTAGACCCCTTCAAGAGTGTGTACGAAATCAACAACCTGCCCAATGCCATCGAGAAACTTACACAGACAACTCTGCGTAACATCATCGGCGAGATGGAACTGGACCAGACTTTGACCTCGCGCGATACCATCAATACCAAGTTGCGTGCGGTATTGGACGATGCTACCAACAAGTGGGGTATCAAGGTAAATCGTGTGGAGTTGCAGGATATTACTCCTCCTGAGAGTGTGCTCAGAGCCATGGAGAAACAGATGCAGGCAGAGCGTAACAAGCGTGCCACTATCCTGGCTTCCGAGGGTGAGAAGGAAAAACAGCGCCTGCTTTCTGAAGGTGAGAAGGCTGCTATCGTCAACAAGGCTGAGGCTGTCAAGCAGCAGGCTATCCTCAAGGCTGAGGGTGAGGCTACTGCACGTATTCGCAAGGCTGAGGCAGAAGCTATTGCTATTCAGAAAATTACAGATGCCGTAGGACAGTCTACCAATCCTGCCAACTATCTCTTGGCACAGAAATACATCGCCATGATGCAGGATGTGGCTCAGGGTAAGGACAACAAGGTTGTATATCTGCCTTACGAGGCTTCCAACCTGATGGGCTCTATCGGCGGCATCAAGGATCTTTTTAAGGGATAATCAAAAACGAAACGATGAATAAGAATATCTGTATTGTGGCGGGTGCACGACCCAACTTTATCAAGGTGGCACCCGTCATCAGAGCGATTGTAAACGCCCAAAAGAATGGACAGTCCATCAATTACAGTTTGGTTTATGCCGGCTGTGAGGACGATCCTACACTCGAGGACTCTCTCTTCGACGATTTGGAGATAAGTCGTCCTGATATCTATTTAGGTGTGGACTGCGAGAATCTCAACGAACTCACAGGACAGGTCATGTCTAAGTTCGAGCTTTATCTGCAGCAGAATCCTACGGATGTGGTTATAGTGGTCGACGACCTTGCCTCTACCATGGCTGCAGCCATCGTTACCAAGAAGCAAGGCATTCTGTTGGCACATATTGCCGCAGGCACCCGTAGCTTCGACATCACTATGCCCAAGGAAATCAACCGACTGGTTATCGATGGACTGTCTGATATCCTCTTTACTGCGGGTATTTCCAACAACAGCATCGCCAACAAGGAGGGCGCCGAGCTTTCCAAGGTCTATATGGTGGGCAATGTGCTCATCGATAATATCCGTTTTCTGCAGCAGCACATGAAGCGTCCACAGCTGATGGACGACAAGCAACTGAAGGAGGGACAGTACATCGTGCTGACGCTCAACCGCAAGGCCATTATCAATAATAGCGAGGAGATGCGCAGCTTAGTGTCTGCCGTGGTTTCCTCTGCTCATGAGGCTGGTGTGCCTGTAGTGGCTCCGCTTCGTGGCAAGGCTCGCCAGGAGGTAGAGGCTATGGGCTTGGAGGGCATCATGCTGATAGAGGCTCAGGGCTATTTGGATTTCAGCTATCTCACAGCTCACGCCATGGGCATCGTTACCGACTCAGGAAATGTGGCAGAAGAAGCCACCTTCAACGGTGTGCCTTGTATCACGCTCAATAGCTATACCGAGCATATCGAGACCGTGAAGATCGGTACCAATGTGCTGGTGGGCGAGGATGCTGACCGTCTTGTATTGATGACGAAGGTCTTGCTGAGAGGCGAATGGAAGAAAGCGGGCATTCCCGACAGATGGGACGGAAGATCTGCCGACCGTATCGTCCAGATACTGGTCAATGAATAATGTTTTTCTGGTCAGCTGCAGCCATTCCATGTCCTTAGGAGGGCATTGTTATGGATAAGGCAACAACAGAATTGATGCATAAAAAGAAAAAGGGACAACTGAAACTGTTGCCCCTTTTTCTGTCTTAACTCCTTAACTTCCTCATTTAATACAGACGTTCACGATTTGACTTGATGCGATAAGCATCCGACGTTAATCAGTCCTGCCGGGATAATTGTATTGGTCGAAGTAGACTGGAGTCTTGTTGTTGTACCAGATGCCTTCTACGTTCAGTCCGATAGAGAAATTCTTGTTGACATTGTATTTCACTCCTGCTCCCAGTACATTGGCACCGGCTGCCCCCATGCCATAGCCCAACGGCATGACACCTGTTGCAGGCCAACCCCAGCCATAATAGGGATAACCTCTATAGAGATTGCCGTATCGGCTGTAATTGTTGTTCACGCTCAGTTGACCGTAAACGTAGGCTTCCCAGTGCTCGTTGAACCGATAGCCAAGGATGGCGTACAGGCCTACATCACGATAGCTGTCGCTTCCCCAGAAGGTGTTGTTGAAATAGCCACCGCCTGCTATCCACAACTTGCCGTCCTTGGTGAGCGGAGCCAGATAGGTGGCGTTGATGTTCTGCGAGAAACCGCCCTTGTGTGGCAGGTTCTTGCCAAAGGTGGCAAAGGCAGAAAGGTCGAGCGATACGTTCAGTCCCCGGTGCAGTCCGTAACCATACGTACTGAAGGGCATCATGCTGACGGGATTGTAGAAGAAACTGCTGTCGCCAGCATACACCGACCTGTCGCCAGCATACATCGATTTGCTGTCTGTATCCTGGAATGGAGCCAAAGCCATCAAACTTTTCTTGGCAACGGAGTATTGGGTATTCTTTACCGGCTTACCCTTGTATATGAGAGGCTGTTCGGCCTGGAAGATGGTGTCGCCTGGCAACAGCCAGTCTTCACGTGGATTGTCGCTACTGTGGAGCGGACCGAGATGAACCTGCTGTGCATGAACAGAAGCACAGCAGAGGATGAGCATGAAGAAATATGCTATTTTACTTTTCATAATGATTCAACTTTTTAGGCTTTCGTGAGCCTGATATTCTTGTTATTCACGTACAAACTTACAACTTTTTAGACGAAAGCGGTCAGATGTTTATATTAAAAAACAATAAATAGGAATGTTTTGGTTAAAAAAGCATTACCTTTGTCTTGTAATAATAAAAAGTATGAATATGAGAAGAACTTTTTTGTTTATAATGTACTGTCTGCTTCTGCCTCTGATGGCTTGTGCGCAGACCGATAATGTCGTACCCGATACGGCCGCTTTCCATCAGGATGCCACCTGTCCAGAGGTGCTGATAGAAACAAACATGGGCAATATCCGAGTGGCGCTTTACAACGATACACCTCTTCATCGAGACAATTTCCTGAAGTGGGTGAGGATGGGCTATTATGATGGTTGCATCTTTCAGAGAGTCATCAAGAACTTTATGATCCAGGGCGGCAATCCTGGCACACGAAAGGTGACGCCCGGCAAGGTGGAGCGCTTCGATACTGCCTACACTGTGCCTGCCGAGATACGTTATCCCAAATATTATCACAAGCGCGGACAGCTCTGTGCTGCCCGTGAGGGCGATGACGTGAATCCACAGAAAGCTTCGGCACCTTGCGATTTCTACATCACCTGGGGACGCAATTTCTCAGCACGGCAGATGGAATATCTGGTGCAGAAGATGAAAGGCGAGGACAAGGTGTACGCCATTCCCAATGAGCAAGTGCAGGCTGGATATGTGAAATATGGCGGCGTGCCCCATCTTGATGGTGGCTACACAGTCTTTGGCGAAGTGCTTGAAGGACTGGATGTGGTAGAGAAAATCCAGAATGTGGAGACCGACAAAAGCAATAATGACCGTCCTCTGCAGGATGTTGTTATCATCAAAGCTACAGAAGTCAAAAAATAGACAATATATATAATAAGGTATATAGGGCTGAAAAACGCAATAGGCTTCGTTGGCAAACGCAATAGGCTTCGTTGGCAGATAAAGGCGGCTTCGTTGGCAGATGAAAGCGGCTTCGTTGGCAGATGAGGGCTTCCTGTAGAATTTCCATAGAGCAGAAAATCTTGAAAGATATAAGCATCTTTATGCACGAAAACAATAAATTGCAAGGTTTTGTGTAAAAAATCTGTCAATTTGTTTGGTGGATACAAATAAAAATGCTACTTTTGCAATCGTATAACACAATTGAGGGAATACCCCATTGTAGTAGACAATAAATAAAAGAAAGAACAATGAAGAAGTTTAACGCATACTTTTATAGCTTTTATTTTTACTTTGCAAGCAATTGTAAAGCGGGAAGTTGCGTATAATTTCAACTTAGGATATTAAGATTAAGAAATCTATCGAAACGGTCCCGCTCCTTGGAGAGTGAGGACCGTTTTTCATAACAGATACAAACAATATAGATGAAGAGAATAGCAATACAAGGCGAGTTGGGGTCGTTTCATGACATAGCTGCCCATCAATATTTCGGTGAAGAACAGGTGGAACTGATTTGTTGCGCCACCTTCGAGGAGGTGTTCGAAAACATCAAGCGCGATCCTACAGTCATCGGCATCGTAGCCATCGAGAATACCATAGCGGGCAGTCTGCTCCACAACTATGAGCTTCTGCGCCAAAGTGGAACGACAGTAGTAGGTGAGCACCGACTCCATATAGAGCACAGCATCTGCTGTTTGCCCGATGATGACTGGAGTACACTTCAGGAGGTTCATTCCCATCCTGTGGCATTGATGCAGTGTGGCAGATTCCTCGCCAATCATCCCGACCTGAAAGCTGTAGAGGCTGAAGATACCGCAGGTTCGGCTGCCTTTATTGCCAAGCATCAGGTAAGGGGATGGGCTGCCATCTGCTCAACTTATGCAGCCGAGATGTATGGCATGAAGGTGCTGCAAGAAGGCATCCACGACAATCCGCACAACTACACGCGCTTCCTCGTGGTGAGCAATCCGCAGAAGGCAGCTCTCCTTCGACCCATTGAGAAGGCCAACAAGGCAAGCATCGTCTTCAGCCTTTCCCACGACAAGGGATCGCTCTCCAAGGTGCTCACCATCCTGAGTTTCTACGATGTGAACCTGACCAAGATTCAGTCGCTGCCCGTCATCGGACATGAGTGGGAATATCTCTTCTATGTAGACCTCACCTTCGACAACCTTACCCGATACCGCCAGAGTATTGATGCCATCACACCACTGGTGAAGAAAATCAAGGTTCTCGGCGAGTACGAGGAAAGAGAGTAGGAGTTGAAAAAAGTTATAAAAGTAAAAAAGTAAAAAAGTAAAAAGGTAAAAGGGTAAAAAGAGCCTTGCTGCCGATTATACTTTACATTCAAAACAAAACATTGAATATTAAAAATTAAAACATTAGATACAATGATACAGCCAGCCAATAGAGTAACCGAGATACAGGAATACTACTTCAGCCGCAAACTGAAAGAAGTAGCCCAGTTGAATGCCGAGGGAAAGGACATCATCAGCCTTGCCATCGGAAGTCCAGATATGCCACCGTCAAAGCAGACCATCGACAAGCTCTGCGAAGTGGCTCAGAAGTCCGACACACATGGATATCAGCCCACAGTGGGCATTCCTGAACTGCGAAAGGCAATGGCAGAATTCTATAAGAGATGGTACGATGTAGACCTCGACTGGGCTACAGAGATACAGCCGCTGATAGGCAGCAAGGAAGGCATCCTGCACGTTACCCTGGCTTTCTGCAATCCTGGCGACGAGGTGCTGATTCCTAATCCTGGCTATCCCACCTATACTGCCATCAATAAGATTTTGGGTACCAAGATAACTTATTATGATCTCAGAGAAGACAATGGATGGCAGCCTGACTTCGAAGCCTTGGAGAAGATGGACCTGAGTCATGTCAAGCTGATGTGGACCAACTATCCCAATATGCCTACAGGAGGCAATGCCCGCATGGAGACTTACGAGCGACTGGTAGAGTTTGCCAAGAAGCACAATATCGTTGTGGTGAACGACAATCCTTACTCACTCATCCTCAATGAGCACCCCATGAGCATCATGCAGGTGCCGGGAGCAAAAGACTGCTGTATCGAATTCAACTCGCTGAGCAAGAGTCATAATATGCCCGGATGGCGTGTGGCGATGATTTCGAGCAACAAGACTTTCATCTCGTGGATTCTCAAGGTGAAGAGCAATATCGACAATGGCTCGTTCCGAGGCATACAATTAGCTGCTGCCGAGGCCATGATAGGTAACAGCGATGAATGGCACCACGAAAACAATATCGACAACTATCGTCGTCGTCGCGACATTGCCGAACAGATCATGGACGTGATGGGGTGTACCTACGATCCTAAGCAGGTGGGCATGTTCCTTTGGGGTAAGATACCTGAGAGCTATGCCGATGTAGAAGACCTGACCGAGAAAGTGCTCCACGAGGCACGGGTGTTCATTACACCAGGCTTTATCTTCGGAAGCAACGGCAAGCGTTATGTGCGCATCAGCCTGTGTGCCAAGGACGACAAGATGAAGGAAGCCTTGCAGCGCATCAAGAAGCTCTTCGCATAGAGTCTTCACCTTAAAGTAAACAGAAAACATTCACATAAAAAAATATAAAAGATTAAGATATGGAATTAGAATTAGAACCTTTACGTCTTCCCAGTGATCAGGAACGTCCCATCGTAATAGCAGGACCATGTTCTGCCGAAACCGAGGAACAAGTTATGACAACCGCCAAGCAGTTGGCAGAAAAGGGATGCCACATGTTCCGTGCAGGTGTGTGGAAGCCACGTACCAAGCCAGGAGGCTTCGAGGGAAATGGCGAGACTGCTCTTCCCTGGATGAAGCAGGTAAAGGAGGAGACCGGCATGCTTACAGCTACCGAGGTGGCAACACCCGAGCATGTGGAGCTGGCTCTTAAGTATGGCATCGATGTGCTGTGGATAGGTGCCCGCACTTCTGCCAACCCATTCGCCATGCAGGCATTGGCCGACAGTCTGAAAGGTGTCGATGTGCCTGTGTTGGTCAAGAACCCTGTCAATCCCGACCTGGAGCTTTGGATAGGAGCCTTGCAGCGTATCAATCAGGCTGGTATCAAGCGCTTGGGAGCTATCCATCGTGGTTTCTCAAGCTTCGACAAGAAGATCTATCGCAACCTGCCTATGTGGCAGATTCCTATCGAACTGCATCGCCGCATTCCTCAGTTGCCTATCGTCTGCGACCCAAGCCACATCGGTGGACGTCGCGACTTGATAGCACCATTGTGTCAGCAGGCTATGGATCTCGGTTTTGATGGTCTTATCGTCGAGAGCCACTGCAGTCCTGACGATGCATGGAGCGATGCCAAGCAGCAGGTTACTCCCGATGTGCTCGACTACATTCTCAGTCTGCTTGTCGTTCGCGATGAGCACTACTCTACAGAGGGACTGCATCAGTTGCGTGGACAGATTGACGAACTGGACAATCAGTTGATGGAGCTTTTGGCAAAGCGCATGCGTGTGTGCCGTGAGATTGGTACATACAAGAAGGAGCACAATATGACAGTTCTGCAGACCAACCGCTACAACGAGATTCTCGACAAGCGTGCTGCTCAGGCTTCACTCTGTGGCATGAGTCCAGAGTTTGCTGCCCAGATATTCGAGCACATCCACGAGGAGAGTGTTCGCCAACAGTTGGAAATCCTGAACCAGAAGTAATTCATACGCTTCGTTCTTTACTTATAAAGAGATATGAAAATATTGATAATGGGAGCAGGCAAGATGGGAAGTTTCTTCATCGACCTGCTCAGCTTCGACCACGAGGTGGCCGTATACGAGAAGGATGCCAAGCGGTTGCGCTTTACCTACAACTGTCTGCGCTTCACCAAGTTGGAGGAGATAGCCGAGTTCAAACCCGAGCTCGTCATCAATGCCGTGACGGTGAAGTACACCTTGCCTGCATTTGAGGAGGTGTTGCCCTGGTTGCCCAAGGACTGTATCATCAGCGATATAGCCAGTGTGAAGACAGGCCTGCACGAGTTTTATACGAAGAGTGGTTTCCGTTTTGTCAGCACGCACCCGATGTTTGGTCCTACCTTTGCCAATCTGAATCAGTTGTCAGAGGAGAATGCCGTCATCATCAAGGAAGGCGACTATATGGGCAAGATATTCTTCAAGGATCTGTACCAGCAGTTGGGACTCAACATGCACGAGTACACCTTCGACGAGCACGACCAGACAGTGGCTTACTCGCTGAGTATTCCTTTTGCCAGCACTTTCGTTTTTGCTGCTGTGATGAAGCATCAGGATGCTCCGGGTACTACCTTCAAACGTCACATGAACATTGCCAAGGGCGTACTCAACGAGGACGACTATCTGTTGCAAGAAGTTCTCTTCAACCCCTATACTTCAGGACAGTTGAGCCAGATTCGTGAGGAGCTTGCCGAGCTGATCGATATCATCGACCATAAGGATGCCGGTCGCATGAAGGCTTTCCTCACCAAGATACGCAATAACGTAAAGGAAGATATTGAAATAAAGAATTAGAAAAAGTCGGAAGACCTCTTCTTTGTACCAATTCCAATAGATCCCTCCAGTTTCACGCGCTGTCGTTTCGTATCTTCGATATCGTATTCCGTGAGTGCCTTTGGCTTGTTGCCGAAGACTATTTATTTAGGGTCTGCTGAATAATTCAGCAGACCCCAATTAAATGCAAAGATACTGTTTTTCTAAAATTAGGGGCATAGAATGGGTTAAATCTTATAAAATTAGGGGGATAAGGTTAAACAATAAGGATTATTCCGTTATGAATTTTGGGCGGGATGACTCGCCCTTTTTTATTATCATTTGGAGATTATATCTATTTGTTTTATTGGATTTCCAATATTGTATCTTGCGAAAGTTGAGTTACATCAAATGTTGGATATATTCATCCAGCTCTTTGGGTTTTCCGTCCTTTTCACACAGTTTCGACAGCATACGTTTACGCGACATGGAAATGTCGGGCAAGTTGCATTGCATGAAGCAACTGATGGCAGAGGGGGAGAAGTGCAGTCTTATCAGCAGGCAAATACGATATTCCTTTTTGCTTAGTTTCAATTTGATATTTGCCAAAGATGGAATCATTCCCTCAAGGGTTTCTTCTAAGTTGTCCCAGGTTTCGTCAGTGATTTTCTCTTGCGGATGACATTCGATATAAGCCAGTTTCTTATACACAAATGTATCCATCAGTTGTTTGTTTATCTCGACAAGATTACGTCCGGAATGAATGCTTTCGTATTGATTAATTTCTTTTTGGAGATTTTCTATGATAGCCTCTTTTTCTTTGATGAGAGCCGCTATTTTTGTTTCGTTCAAGTTTTTCAGATGAGCCAGTTCAGTCTTTGTCGTTTGCAATTTCAGAATGCTGGCTTTGTATAGGCGTTGAGCCACCAATAGCTTATGGTTTCTCTTCCTGATGTTTTTTCTGTAGATATAAACAGCCGATAATAAAATCAAGCAACTGCTTATAATAATAAGGTATATTGTATTTAGTCTTTGCTTTGCCTTATATTCAGCTTCTTTAGCCAGTTTTTGATTTCTGCTATAGTCATACATAGCCTGCATTTGTTGCAACTGCGATTCTCTCAACTCATAGAGTGAGGAATCATTATATTCAGAACTCAATAAGGCATACTTTGCAGCTAAAGCTGAATGATTTGTTTTTGTGTAATATTTTGCCAATCCTTTTGTGGCTGCACATTTGTTGCTGTAAGATTTGCTAAGTTTTAAGCTTTGATTCAAACAAAGAAATGCAGAATCTAATTGACCAGAAAATAAGTAATAATCTCCTTGTTCGCAAAAAATGTAAGCTTTAGAATCTTCGTAATTGTCATTTCCATTATATTCTGTCTTTTTAAAAATCTTAAATGATTCTTTTGCTCTTTTATAATCTTTCTTTTCTATATAATAACCATAATTGCATCCAAAAACAATATTTGCAATTTGGTCATATCCATGTTTTTTCAATAAATTGTATGCTTTTAGATTTATATGAATTGCAGAATCTATTTCACTCAAATCATAAAAAGCTGTACTCTTATTTTGAAAAAACAAAATGGCATTTAATGTATCTTTTGCTAAATAGGCATATTTTGTCGCATTATTTAAAGCTGATAATTCTTGATATGGAATATGTTGTTTTTCAAACAATGTTCCCATTTGTCCATATATTCTACTAAGTGTGGTATAGTCACAATCTTTTTTGGTTGTGTCAGCTTGTTCCGCTGCTTTATCATAATTCTCCAAAGCCATAGGAGCTTCATATAGGTCACGATATACACAACCAAGCATATAGTAGGCGAGCATACGTTCATTGGATGTACCATGGTTTTCGTAATAAGCTACGACATTTTTCATGATGCTGTCTGACGAAAATAAAATGTCTGCTTTATTCATTGCCTTATGATAGAGCAACTGATAACGCATACGTTGAGCTTTAGAAAAGTCATTTAGCTGCGGCTTGACTTTATCCAATAGTTTGATAGCAACTTTTGCCGAATCATCATCTATATTCATGATGCTGTCAGCTTGCTGCAACAAGTCATCATATTGCTTGTCGCCATGACAACCAACAAGCACAAATAAGGACACAATTGCTAAAAGTACTAACGGAAGTTTTTTCATTTTTTCTATATATTTATCTTATGCAAAGATAGTGCAAACCGAAGGCAGAATCATCAAGCTTGCTTGAATGTTTTGCTGAGATGCAGCCTATCTTATGCAAAGATAATATAATTATCGGAAAAATGCAAATTGATGTGGTTGTTTTTCTTTCAGGAAGATTTTGACTTCAAAATTTTATGATAAATCTATTCTTGTTGATTTTTGTGAAGTTTTTATAATTATTTGTTTTATAGTGACTTATAGGACCTTTGTGAATTCCTGTGAATTTTTTATAGCCTATTCTTTATAATTTTTCAGAAAGATCAGATTATCTTTGCACCATCGTTTTTAATATGATAAGATAGAGTATATGGAAAATAATTTTTGTAAGCGTGTTTCATTGTTAACTCTTGGCCTTCTGCTGACGTATATCAGTGTATTTGCCCAAATTCATTTACAGATATTTGTAAAGGATAGCAAACAACAAGCCGTTGAGCGTGCTGAAGTAAGTGTGCAGTACGGCGACTCAATAGTGGACTTTGGTATTACCGCAAAAGGCGTTTTTACTGCTACTGTGCCTTCGGCTGGCATTTACAGCATACAGGCATCCTGTGTGGGATACACTCCTGTAAGTATTTCGAAGGAGGTGACGCAAGAAAGCAAGGTTGTACTGGTAATGACCGAACAATCCATCCAGCTTAACGAGGTTTCTGTGACAGCTAAGAAAATACCCCAAACCACAGCTACAGGTACAGTATATACTCTTTCGCAGAACGCCAAGGAATGTGGCAATCCATTTAAGGCCTTGTCGGAAATACCCTTGTTGAGAGTGGATATTTCTAATCAGACTGTTGAGATGGCTGATGGGGAAAGTCCGCTAATTCTCGTTGACGGCAAGTTGTTCAATTCAGGCATAGCCCCCATTGATCCTTCTCGTATAGAATCTGTGGAACTTTCAGAAGTTGTCAGTGCACGTTATCTGCAAATGGGAGTAACCAAGATACTTAACATACGATTACGTAAAGACACGCCTTGGTATTCTTTCTCAGAGCTTCGCACACGCCATGATTTTCCTTCAAGATATGGTTTAGGTGCTGGACGTTTTGAAGTAGGAAAGAAAAAATTCGCAATCTCGGGCTATGTTGGTCTTACCTATCTTCGCCACGACAAAACAAGTTATGAAGTAAACGAAAGCAACGGAAGCGCTATTAAGAATCGAAATGGTGAGGTCAAGAAAAGAACTGATAATCAGGATGGCTATCTGTTGTTGAAGTGGATGCCAAATTCAAACGATTACTTTTCTGCTATATTCAAGGGACTAAATAACGACAATAGAAACAAGGCTCATTTTGATGGTCGCTATATCACTGAAAATACAAACAATCCTTTTCATAACAATCAGTCGGAAACGAGCTCTGACGGAGGTATGTTGGGGTCTTTCTATTATGAACATTCTTTCAAGGATAACAGCATATTGGCATCGTATGCCAAATATAATTATGGATTTGCAAAATCCTGTCAGGTGAATGTGGAGGAGAATGCAGACAACACCGTACCCACCATGGTAGATTTCGACTCAAGACGAGACCAATATGAAGTGTCAATAGATTATGACAGTGGTGAAAAGAAATATGGAAACATAACTTCGGGTGCCAGCATGGAGTATACCATGGATAAAGACTATAACTATGTAGCCACACCTACCGAAGAGTTGCACACAAAACGGTTGAACAGTTTTGCCTATGCATCGTATGCCAACGGAATAGGCAAACTCTACTATATGGCTTCGGCAGGTGTGCAGTTGCTGAGCATATCTACGGATGCAGACAAAACTACTCATTGGCGTCCCAAGGCTTCGGCAAGCCTGACGTGGCAGTTGCCTCATCAGCAAGTATTACGAGCAAGTTATTATCTCACCAACCGCCTTCCAGAAACCAGTCAGTTGACAGCATACAATACTTCCACCAACCCTTGGTATCGGATAGAGGGAAACCCATATCTGGTACCTGTAATGATACAAAATATCGACTTGAAGTATGACAAGTCGATAGGTGACTTTATGATTCGTGTATATAGTAGTCATAATCGGTATAACAAAATGATAGAGTCGTATGTAAGAACAGAGGATAACATACAGATAGAGTCGTACCGAAACAATGGTACCTATATTGGTACTAATGTAGGTTCTTATATTTCCTATCGTGCCAAGTCGTTTAAGGCTTCTTTCTCAGCTGAGTATAACTGGGATAAATATAATGGTCAATCGGCTAAGGGATATGTCGACCTCAATGGACATGTACGTTGGGATTTTGGAAAATTTTTCCTCTATTCTACCTTCAACTGGCAGAACAAAAGTTACACGGCTATCAGCCATACAGAGTATCACAACCCAATAGAAGCCCATGTTCAACTGGCATGGCAAATTACCAAACAACTCTATGCATCCATAGCCATGCCTTATTATTGGGGAATAAAGAGCCAGACCAATATTACAGAGATGCCTGGTTATACGATGAATAATAAGATGCGCTTTAAGAGTGAAAGCCTAAGGCCATGGTTGCTCGTTTCGTGGACTCTTTATAAAAATCCTAAGCTAAGGATTGACGACAGAAATCCTGATATGTAAAAATATAATTTGTAGTATTATAAAAAACAGGTCGAAATGGAAAAGTACATACCTTATTTACTTAAATTCGCATTCATGATTTTTGCAGTTTTTCCTGCAATCAAACATGAATGGCTGGCTATAAGCGTGGGAGTCATAGCCTTAGCAATACCTTTGGTTTGCTTTGTCTGGTGCTGGATTTCCGATAGTGTGATGAAGGCATTTGAGCATGTTCGCAAAGACAGTATTTATAATGTGATGATTTCTTTTATAGGATTTGTTATATACTATTCTGTATATGATCATTTGCTAATATGGATCATTATTTTGGCATGTTATTTATTCGACTTCTATTGTGAATATTCTTCTCAGAAAGATCGTAAATGATTGAACTTTCACAAGTCCAGAAGTTATAGAAGTTAAAGAAGTTATCACTCCCTTCGGTCGTTAGAAGTTATAGCCAACAGCCTTTTTGGTTGAATATCTATCTGTAAAGCATATGGCTTTAAGTTCTCTAACTTCTTTTACTTCCCCATTTGCGGAAGTTGAGTAAATGATAAGTCAACTTCCGAAAATGGGGAAAGTAGAGTTAATATAAGGATGGCAGGATTGATACTCTTGCTATCCTTTTGGGGTATAAGAAAGTGTGTTTGTCACACAAAATACGGTTTTTTGTGACAAAAAATATTAAATGATCCGACTATTAGTATGAACAGCTATACTTATTTCGCTGATTTTTATATCTTTGCACCATCGTTTTAAAATAAAGTCATCAGCATGAAAAAAATCATTTATATTATTTCAATTCTTTTCGTAGCAATTGTTATTACAACTATTGCATATGCTTTATTTGATTTTAATCATGAAAATTTGATAATAATTTTCTTTTCATCTTTAATTTCAATTATCATTACGGAATATGTTAGGAAAAGGATTTCTTGACTAACATTGATTGGGTAAGTTTTCATGGTTACTATAAAAGTATTAATTGAATAATAAGCATTAAATGAAACTCGAAAAAATGCAAAACAATATGATTTTCAACAAAAAAATAGTGTGGAGGATTTGGAGTATATGGTTATTCCTTAACCTAAGTTTGTTGATTATTGCAAGTAGGCAAACGGCTGAAACAGGTAGCAGAATCGCCTGTATATATCCTTTTAATTACCACATGGCTAATACAAGTTTGTGGGCTTATGACATTACGGAATTTATAGGCTATGCATTGGTTATACCACCTGTTGTGGCTTTTCTGTTTCAAAGATTTAAGAGATCAGAAAAGGATAGGTTTTGCCAAATGATGATATTTGCTTTTAAAACCTATATCATATATTGCTTTGGCTTTGTTGTAATAGCTTATTGGGATGACTCTGCCATTATAGAGTTTTACCTTACGATAGCCAAGGCCATAGCCATGATGATAGTTACCTACTATGTGGCATATTAAATGTGGTTCTGATACTTGTAAGAATTTAATTTGTTGTGTATATAAAAATAAACAGAAATGGAAATGTACATACCTTATTTACTTAACTTCGCTTTACTGAAGTTTCGCAAATAGGGAAGTTATAGAAGTTAAAGTCATATGCTTTATGACTAAATAGTCGACAAAAAGTTCACTTTTTATTTTGTTTTGTCTTCGATTTGCTGTAACTTTAAATAAGTTACGCTGCATCTCAACAATAAAAACAAAAAGTTCACTTTTTATTTTGTTTTGTCTTCGATTTGCTGTAACTTTGCACCCGCAAACTACAATTTGATAAAAGTTGTTTTCTAACTGATTAAAAGATTAGATTATGAGTGAACAGATTGAGCAACAGAATAACAAGGTGCAGACAACAGCAGAGAAAACAACTGCGGCTGCAGAACAGGTGGCTGGTTTCCAGGTGGTAAACGAGGGCTTCACTACACGTGAGGCTATTGAGGAAGCCAAGCGATGCCTCCATTGTAAGGTGCCACAATGTAAGAAGGGATGTCCTATCGGAAATGATATCCCCGACTTTGTGCATGAACTTTCCATGGGTAATATGGGTGCGGCTATGTCTATCATCAATGCCAAGAGTAATCTGCCTGCTATCTGTGGACGTGTGTGTCCTCATGAGAAGCAATGCCAGGGCAACTGTGTGCTGGGCAAGAAGGGAAAACCTGTACAGATAGGCAAGTTGGAGCAGTTTGTTGCTGACTTCGATACCAAGATGAACCTCTCTCGCGAGAAGCTTCCACAGAAGACTCGTGGACGTGTGGCTGTCATCGGTTCTGGTCCTGCCGGACTTACTGTTGCTGGTGATTTGGCACGTCAGGGCTTTAATGTCACGATCTTCGAAGGACAGGCTGAGCCTGGTGGTGTGCTGATGTATGGTATTCCTGAATATCGACTGCCCAAGGCCGTGGTACGTGCTGAGGTGAGCAAGATAGAGGCTCTCGGTGTACAGTTTATCACCAACTGCATGGTGGGTGAGAACAACGTGACAATAGACAGTCTTTTCCGTGCTGGCTACGATGCCATTTTCATGGGAACAGGAACCAGCGTACCTCAGAATATGGACTCTACACCTGGTGCCAAGTTGCATGGTGTGAGCCAGAGTACTTATTTCCTGCACAATGTCAATGCCTATAACGAGGGAGCCTTGACACGCGACATGGTGCCTCTTCGTGATGGAGAGAAGGTGGGTGTGATAGGTGGAGGAAATGTGGCCATGGATGCTGCACGTACTGCCATTCGCCTGGGTGCTGATGTGACTGTGCTCTATCGCAAGACACAGGAAGAGATGCCTGCCATACAGAGTGAGTATGATGAGGCTGTGAAGGAGGGTGTCAAGTTTGAATGGAAAACTACAGTCGAGGCTTTCCTCAAGGGTAAGAACGGAAGACTGGGAAGCTGTGTACTCAATACTCCAGAAGGTGAGCGTGTAGAGAAATTCGACCGCATCTACTTGGCCATCGGATCACGTCCTGCCAACCGTATTGTCTCTACTACTGCAGGTATCGAGGTTGACGAGAAAGGTTATGTCAAGGTGGTGGAGCGTCCTTTTGGTATGACCACCCGCAGAGGTGTGTTTGCCGGAGGCGACGTGGTTCATCGTCCTCAGACTGTGGTGCTTGCCATGAAGGCTGCCAAGGAGGTGGCTCAGGGTATTGCTCAATATGTCGATGCCATCAAGTTGCTCGAAGAGGCAAAGCGCATCGAGAAGAGCGGCACGACAGACGTAGAATAACGTTATAGACTTTTAAATCGCATTAATATCTCCCAAAACTCATTGGTGGTTTTGGGAGATATTATTTTTTTATTTACTTTTGTAGGCATAACTCAACTTATGTAAGTTGTAGAAGTTCAATAAGATAAAACGAATGAAGAAGACTATATTGATGATCGTGCTGGTATGTTGGGCAGTGGCAATGGTCAGGGCACAGAAAACCTGCGTCATAGCCAATGCCGAAGACCATGTGCCTGTGCGTGAAGCTTTGATTCATACCGATAACAATCATTGGGCACGTACCGACTACAGAGGATACTGGACCATGAAGTATCAGTTTGACAGTGCTACGGTGTCGAAACCGGGCTTTCTGAAGACTACCATCTATCTGAAGAATCTCCCCGATACGGTGTTTCTGCTGCCACAGAGTCACCAACTCAGAGAGGTGGAAGTATGGGGAGAGAATATGCCTGGCATCAAGGGCATTCAGAACGATGCGCACCGGCAGGCTGAGATAGGTGGGGCAAATGCTCCCAGCGGAGCGAGCTTCGACTTGGCCAAAATGCTTGACAAGAGGGGAAGACGTGACAGCAAGCACCTGCGAGAGGCTCAAAAGATATTCGGCGAGATGGATCGCAAAGACCCCATTGTGGCTGCCTACGAGAAGGCCACAGGGAAGAAATATCAGGCTAACGACAGTATGATGAAGTCGAGCGTGGAGCCTATAGAACCTCGCCAGCAACCTGCCGTTGCATCTGATGCAGAAAAGGCAAAAGCTGCAGGAGAAAGAAATGGGCAAGGCAATGTGCCGGAAAAGAATCCCGGCAAGGAGCAAGGTAAAGGAAAAAACAAGGAACAAGGGAAGGAGCCGCTTCCTGTAAATGATGAAAAATCGTCAAAAAAGGTACGCGTGTCGGTAGAACAGTCGGTAAGTATCCTAAAGTGACAGATTTGACGTGCTTTTTTGGTTACTAATATAGGGTTTTCGGAATTATTTTCGTAACTTTGCAGCCAAAATAAAAAAAGAATTTAAAATGTTTGAAAATTTAAGTGATAGACTGGAACGATCCTTCAAGATTCTGAAGGGTGAGGGTAAGATAACCGAAATCAACGTGGCAGAGACCATGAAGGACGTACGCCGTGCTTTGCTCGACGCCGACGTCAACTTCAAGGTAGCTAAGGAATTCACCAACAAGGTGAAGGAAAAGGCACTTGGTATGAATGTGCTCACGGCTGTAAAGCCTGGTCAGTTGATGGTAAAGCTGGTTCACGACGAGCTGGCTGAGTTGATGGGAGGCGAGGAAGCTCCTCTGAAGCTCGAAGGTCATCCTGCCATCATTCTGATGAGCGGTCTGCAGGGTTCGGGTAAGACCACCTTCAGTGGAAAGCTTGCCAATATGCTCAAGACCAAGAAGGGCAAGAAGCCATTGCTCGTGGCTTGCGACGTTTATCGTCCTGCTGCTATCGACCAGTTGAAGGTGGTAGGAGAGCAAGTGGGTGTTCCTGTATACAGTGAGCCTGAGAACAAGGATGTTTGTGTCATTGCCGACCATGCCATCCAGCAGGCTAAGACCAATGGCAACGATGTTGTCATCGTGGATACTGCCGGTCGTCTGGCCATTGACGAGCAGATGATGAACGAGATCAGCGGTCTTAAGAATCATCTTCGTCCCGACGAGACTCTCTTCGTAGTTGACTCGATGACTGGTCAGGATGCTGTCAATACAGCCAAGGAGTTTAACGACCGTCTTGATTTCAATGGCGTGGTTCTTACCAAGCTTGACGGTGATACCCGTGGTGGTGCTGCTCTCAGTATCCGCACTGTGGTAACCAAGCCTATCAAGTTTATCGGTACTGGCGAGAAGATGGAGGCTATCGACGTGTTCCATCCTGCCCGTATGGCCGACCGTATTCTCGGTATGGGTGACGTGGTTTCGTTGGTAGAGCGTGCTCAGGAGCAGTTCGACCTTGAGGAGGCAAAGAAACTGGAGAAGAAGATTCGCAAGAATCAGTTCGACTTCAACGACTTCTATGCTCAGATACAGCAAATCAAGAAGATGGGTAATATCAAGGATTTGGCTGGTATGATTCCCGGTTTAGGCAAGGCCATCCGTGATGTGGATATTCCTGATGATGCATTCAAGAGCGTTGAGGCTATCATTCAGAGTATGACTCCCAAGGAGCGTTCTAATCCAGGTATCCTCAATACCAGCCGTCGTCAGCGTATCGCCAAGGGCTCGGGTACCAATATCCAGGAGGTGAACAAGCTGATCAAGCAGTTCGACCAGACCCGCAAGATGATGCAGATGATGACTGGTGGCGGAATGGCAGGCATGATGAGCCGCATGAAGGGTATGAAGGGAATGCCCGGTATGCCAAAGATGCCAGGAATGTGATAACACATAACATTGATTATTTAATATTGAATGAAATGCAACTGATAGACGGAAAGGCAACGGCAAATGCCATTAAGGAGCAGATAGCCGAAGAGGTGGCACAAATTGTTGCCAACGGAGGAAAACAGCCACACCTGGCTGCTGTACTCGTAGGACATGACGGAGGCAGCGAGACCTATGTCAAGAATAAGGTGCTTGCCTGTGAGAAGTGTGGATTCAAGTCGACCCTTATTCGTTACGAGGACAACGTGACCGAGGAAGAGTTGTTGGCCTGTGTGGACAAGCTGAACAAGGATGAAGATGTAGATGGCTTCATCGTGCAACTGCCTCTTCCTGCCCATATTGACGAGCAGAAAATCATCATGGCCATTGATTATCGCAAGGATGTGGACGGTTTTCATCCCATCAATGTAGGTCGCATGGCTATAGGTCTGCCTTGTTTCATCTCTGCCACTCCGTTGGGTATTCTTACCCTGTTGCAGCATTATCATATTCCTACCAGTGGCAAGAAGTGTGTAGTGCTTGGCAGAAGCAACATCGTGGGCAAACCTATGGCGCAACTCATGATGCAGAAACAGTGGGGTGATGCTACCGTAACGGTTTGCCATTCTCACTCTGCCAACTTGAAGGAGGAGTGCCGTGAGGCGGATATCATCATTGCAGCTATCGGAAAGCCCAACTTCGTTACAGCCGATATGGTGAAAGAGGGAGCTGTGGTGATAGATGTTGGTACAACCCGCGTGCCTGATGCTACCCGTAAGAGTGGCTTCCGTCTGAATGGTGATGTCAAATTTGACGAGGTGGCAGAGCGTTGCTCTTATATCACCCCTGTTCCTGGTGGTGTAGGTCCTATGACCATCTGCTCGCTGATGAAGAATACATTGGCTGCAGGAAAGAAGGAATTCTACAAGTAGCAATATACTTGATTTTTTATAACTCTCTAATTTGTTGGAGGCCGAGTGTAGTGATGCACTCGGTCTTTTTTTTGTTTCCCTAACTCCAGAACTTACTGAAACTCTCTATATATAATAAATAATGTTCGCGCGCGTAGAAGCATGGAAAAACTTGTGTTTTAGCTTGAAAATGTAAGTAGACTGGGAGGTTGTGATAGGGTGTGAATAATCGATGTGAAAGTCTTAAAGTTATTTTGCAATCGTACAAAAAGAAGAAAATATGTGCTTTTTTTCCAGTTTTCACGGGATAAATGTAAAATATTATGGGAAAAGTTTGGTAGTTAAGTTTTTTTTTTATTACTTTGCACTCGATTTCAAAAATGTGCAATGTGTTGCGCAATAATAAAGATTTCAATAACATTTTTAATAAATTAATTTTTAGAGAGACATGAAAAAGTTAGGTTTATTGTTTGCTGCCGCTGCAATGGCAGTTTCAGTAAATGCTCAGACAGTTACTGAGAGCAAGACATTTGACAACTTCTACATCGGCATCAACGGCGGTGCTCAGGTAAAGACTACTGGCGAGAGCTGGATGAACAACCTGAACTCAAACGCTGGCCTTCGTATCGGTCGCTGGTTCACTCCAGTATTCGGTTTGGCTGCTGAGGGTAATGTTTACTTCAACGATCACTGCAAGCACTACATGCCACAGTCTAAGACTTTAGCTCGCTACATGAACGTAGGTTTGATCGGTACTGTAAACTTGAGCAACTGGTTTGCTGGTTACAAGGGTGAGCCACGTTTGTTCGAGGTTGTTCCTGTATTCGGCTTCGGTTGGGGTCATACATTCGGTACAGCTGCTGGTGATAATGAAAAGGAGCTCAACGCTCTTACTTCTAAGGCTGGTATCGACTTCACATTCAACCTGGGCAAGGCTAAGGCATGGCAGGTATATGTTGAGCCTTCTATGAACTGGGCTTTGAACGGCTATGGCTATGAGGGTGTTGCTTACGACATCAACAAGTCTGCATTCCAGTTGAACGCTGGTATCGTTTACAAGTTCAAGAACTCTAACGGTTCTCACAACTTCACAATCGCTCAGCTCCGCGACCAGAACGAGATCGATGGTTTGAACAGCCAGATCAACAGCCTTCGTGGTGACTTGAACGACAAGGACGCTCAGCTTTCTGCTAAGGACAAGCAGATCAAGGATCTTCAGAATGCTCTCGACGAGTGCAACAAGAAGCCTAAGTATGTGAAGCCAGCTACTGCTACAAACTTGCAGCCAACTGTATTGTTCCGTCAGGGCAAGGCTGTTGTAGACAAGAGCCAGATGCCTAACATCGAGTTGATCGCTCAGTATATGAAGAATCACGCGGATGCTAAGGTTGAGATTAAGGGTTACGCTTCTCCAGAGGGTAACAAGGACTTCAACCAGGCTCTTTCTCAGAAGCGTGCTGACGCTGTTAAGAACGTACTCGTTAAGAAGTACAAGATCGCTGCTGATCGTTTGACTACTAAGGGTATGGGCGCAACAGACAAGCTCTTCAAGCAGGTTGAGTTCAACCGTGTATCTACTTTCAACGACAACGCTGTTGCTGAGTAATTGAAAGCGATACGCTAAAAACGATATTGAATAATATCAAAATAGGGAATCCCTAAGGCTTCGGTCTTAGGGATTTTTTTTGTTTATAGTAACTGATTGATATGTAAATGTAGCAAATGTCTTATAGATTGTAAGTATTATAGGTTATTTTTGTAACAAAATACGCGTATTTGTGAAAGTTTATACGAAATTTGTTGGCTATTACATAAAAACTCAGTATCTTTGTAGGCAAAATAAACGAAGATACAAAAATGATGAAACATCCATTAAGAAGTAGTGTCTGTACTGAAGGCAGAAGAATGGCAGGTGCCCGTGCACTCTGGGTAGCTGCTGGTATGAAACATGAGCAGTTTGGCAAACCTATTATCGCCATTGTGAACAGCTTTACACAGTTTGTGCCAGGTCATACTCATCTTCATGAAATCGGTCAGATTGTCAAGAAGGAAATAGAAGCAATGGGTTGCTATGCAGCCGAATTCAATACGATAGCCGTAGACGACGGTATTGCAATGGGTCACGATGGTATGTTGTATTCACTTCCAAGCCGTGATATCATCGCCGATTCTGTAGAGTATATGGTAAATGCACATAAGGCTGATGCCATGATTTGCATCTCCAATTGTGACAAGGTGACTCCGGGTATGCTGATGGCTTCTATGCGTCTGAACATCCCTACTGTATTCTGTTCGGGTGGCCCTATGGAGGCAGGACGATGGAAAGGCGAGAATGCCGACCTGATCACTGCTATGATCAAAGGTGCTGACACCAGTGTCTCTGATGAGGAGATGACTCAGATAGAGCAGTGTGCATGTCCAGGATGCGGTAGTTGCTCGGGTATGTTTACTGCCAATTCCATGAACTCTCTTACCGAGGCTATCGGTCTGAGCCTTCCTGGCAATGGTACCATCCTGGCTACTCACAAGAACCGCATTCAGCTCTTCAAGGATGCAGCACGTCAGGTGGTTAAGAATGCTTATGCTTATTATCAGGATGGCGATGAGAGTGTATTGCCACGCAATATCGCTACCCGTGATGCATTCCTCAATGCCATGACATTGGATATCGCCATGGGCGGAAGTACCAATACCGTGCTTCACCTGTTGGCTGTGGCTCAGGAGGCTGGCGCCGACTTCAAGATGGAGGACATCGATCAGTTGAGCCGTAAGGTGCCTTGTCTCTGCAAGTTGAGTCCTAACACTCAGAAGTACAGTGTGCAGGAGTGCAACCGTGCAGGAGGAATCATGGGTATATTGAATGAGCTCAACAAGGGAGGACTTATCAACGGCTCTGTAATGCGAGTTGATGGTCATACTCTTGACGAACAGATGAAGAAATATGATATCACCACTGGTCAACTCGACCCAGAGGCCGACAGAATCTATCATTCTGCACCTGGTCGTAAGTTCTCTACCCAGATGGGTAGTCAGGATGCTCAATGGGAGAGCCTGGATACCGACCGTGAGAATGGTTGTATTCGCGATTTGGAGCATGCTTATACCAAGGATGGTGGTCTTGCTGTGCTGTTTGGCAATATTGCCCAGAACGGTTGTGTGGTAAAGACTGCCGGTGTAGACCCTGTGCTTTGGCATTTCGAGGGTCTTGCCGTATGCTTCGACTCTCAGGAGGATGCCTGCGAGGGAATCTTGGATGGCAAGGTGAACTCGGGCGACTGTGTCGTTATTACCCACGAAGGCCCTAAAGGTGGTCCTGGTATGCAGGAGATGCTTTATCCTACCTCTTATATCAAGAGCCGCCATCTTGGCAAGGAGTGTGCGCTCATTACCGATGGTCGTTTCTCGGGTGGTACGTCAGGTCTTAGCATCGGTCATATCTCACCAGAGGCTGCAGCAGGTGGTAACATCGGCAAGATAAAGGATGGCGATATCATCGTGATCGATATTCCTAACCGCAGCATCAATGTGAAGTTGAGTGATGAGGAACTCAATGCCCGTCCACAACAGCCATTGAAGCGCAACCGTGTGGTAAGCAAGGCTTTGCGTGCCTATGCACAGAGTGTAAGCTCTGCCGACAAGGGTGGTGTGAGAATCATAGATTAGTAGTATCTTTAGAAATTTAAGAGAATTCGGAGGAAAGTTAAGTGAGTTCCCACTTAACTTCCCTCATCATATAAAAACAATAAGTATAAATGGCAAAAGAAGTAATTTCAGGAGCAGAAGCATTGATGCGCTCATTGCAGGCAGAAGGGGTGACAACCATCTTCGGCTATCCGGGTGGAAGCATCATGCCAGTGTTTGATGCACTGTATGGTTACACGAGAGGAGAAAATAAGGTGTTTGATCACATCTTGGTACGTCACGAGCAGGCTGCTGCTCATGCTGCACAGGGTTATGCCCGAGTCAGCGGTGAGGTGGGAGTGACTCTTGTGACAAGTGGTCCTGGTGCAACCAATACGCTGACTGGTATTGCTGATGCCATGATGGACTCAACCCCTATTGTGGTTATTGCTGGTCAGGTGGGTGTTGGTGCCTTAGGTACTGATGCATTTCAGGAAGTAGACTTGGTGGGTGTTACCCAGCCAATCTCCAAATGGTCTTATCAGATCAGACGTCCTGAGGATGTGGCATGGGCTGTAAGCCGTGCTTTCTATATCGCCCGTAGCGGTCGCCCGGGTCCTGTCGTGCTCGACTTCACCAAGAATGCCCAGGTGGCTTCTTGCGAATGGGAACCGGTGAAGTGTGAGAAGGTGACATCCTATAATCCTTATCCTAAGATTGACGAGCAGGCTGTGGCTGAGGCAGCCGAACTCATCAACAAGGCAAAGAAACCTTTTGCCTTGGTGGGTCATGGCGTGGAACTTGGTGGTGCCCACAATGAACTGTTGGAGTTCTTGGAGAAAGCCGATATCCCTGCAGGACGTACGCTTCTCGGACTCTCAGCTCTGCCCAGCAATCATCCTCTCAATATGGGTATGCTCGGTATGCATGGCTCTTATGCCACCAACATGAAGACGCAGGAGTGTGATGTGCTGATAGCCATCGGTATGCGCTTCAGCGACCGTATCACGGGTGTTCCTTCCAAGTATGCTCCTCAGGCTAAGGTGATTCATCTCGATATTGACAAGGCCGAGATAGACAAGGTGATAAAGACGGATGTCGCTGTCATCGGTGACTGCAAACAGTCGTTGCCAGCCATCACACGTCTGCTGAATAAGAATGTACACCGTGAATGGCGCGACTCTTTCGATGTGTATCGCCAGCAGGAGCAGGAGAAAGTTATCGAGAAAGACATTCATCCTAAGGAAGGTCCACTGTTGATGGGTGAGGTGACCAATGTGGTGACCGAGGCTACTCACAACGAGGCTGTGCTCGTGAATGATGTCGGTCAGAATCAGATGATCAGCAGCCGTTATTTTAAGTTTACCAAGAAATTGTCTATCGTCACCAGTGGTGGCTTCGGAACCATGGGCTTCGGTTTGCCTGCAGCCATCGGTGCTACTTTCGGTGCTCCCGACAGGACAATCTGCTGCTTCTTCGGTGATGGCGGTTTCCAGATGAACATCCAGGAACTGGGTACTATCATGGAACAGCAGGCTCCTGTGAAGATGATTCTGCTGAACAACAACTACTTGGGCAATGTGCGTCAGTGGCAAGACCTGATGTTCGAGGGTCGCCGTTCGTTCACCCACATGTTGAATCCACGTTATGCAGAGGTGGCTCATGCCTATGGTATTCCTTACGATGTGGTCATCGACCGCAAGGACTTGAAGGCAAAGGTAGAGAAAATGATTGCCACCAAGGGCCCTTATCTCTTGGAGTGCGCCATCAAGGAGGACGAGGACATCGTGCCTATGACTCTGCCAGGCAAGAGCGTGGACGAGATGCAGCTCGAGTTGAACTATTAAGAGTGGAACTGGAAGAGTGAGGAATCGACTCCTTGTGAAAGAGGGGTGAAGTATCAACTTCTTTGAACGATAAGATTATGGAGAATAACAACGAAAAGAAATTATATACACTGCTTGTTTATTCTGAGAACATTGCCGGTATTCTGAATCAGATTACAGCCGTGTTTACTCGCAGACAGGTGAATATCGAGAGTTTGAATGTATCTGCCAGCAGTATCAAGAACATTCACAAGTACACCATTACAGTGTGGAGTGACGAGGAGCAGATAGAGAAAATCAACAAGGCGATAGAGAAAAAGATTGATGTGGTGAAGAGTGACTATTATACCGATGACCAGATCTTTATCCACGAGGTGGCTCTTTTCAAGATTTCCACACCCGTCTTGCTGGAAAATCCTGAGGTGTCGCGTACCATCCGCAAGCACGATGCACGCATGATGGAGGTAAATCCTACTTACAGCACGGTGCTCCTTGCAGGACTGACAGAAGACATCGCCGACTTGTTCCATCAGCTCAACAGCTTTGACTGTCTCTTGCAGTATACTCGCTCTGGACGCATTGCTGTGACAAGAAGTTATGATGAGCCTGTATCCGATTATCTTAAAAAAGGCGAAGAGGAGTAACTTCATAGAGTGATGAAAATAGTATAAAATATGAATTATAAGAGTCGTATTTCTATGGTCATCTGACTATGGAAATACGACTTTTATATAATAAAACAAGTACGAGATATGGAATTATTAAGCAAAGTAGGAAGATATGAGTTCCTTTCGGAACCTTTTCATTGTGACTATTCCAGTCACTTGTTTATGGGGCATTTGGGCAATCATCTGTTGAATGCTGCCGATTTTCATAGCAACGACAGGGGATATGGTATGAACTATCTCATGCCTCGCCATCGCACATGGGTATTGAGCCGTCTTGCCATTGAGATGACAGAGATGCCCAAGTCGTATGACAAGTTCGCAGTGGAGACATGGGTGGAGAATGCCATGAAGTATTTTACAGCGCGCGACTTCAAGATCTGCAGCGCATCACCGGCAGGTGAGGAGGAGAAAGTATATGGTTACGGCAAGAGTGTGTGGGCTATGATAGACACGCAGAGCCGCCAGCCTGTAGACATCTTCTCGATCAACGATGGCTTGATATCTCAGTATATCGAGACAGAAAAGGAATGTCCCATTGCTGCCAGCTCGAGGGTGAAGATGTCGGCAGATGCCCAACTCGTCAGAACCATTGACACCTATTATAATGATGTGGACGTCAATGGACATATCAATTCGGTGAAATATATCGAGCACATCCTCGATTTGTTTGATTTGGATTACTATAAGGCCCATTTCCTGCAAAGATTCGAAATAGCTTATGTGGCAGAGAGCCATCAAGGCGATAAATTGAACTTCTATATGGAGAAAGTAGGAGAGAATGAATATTGCATAAAAGTAACAAAAAGCATGCAAAATTCTGAAAAAGATATAGAAGTTGTAAGAAGTAAAGCGAAATTTATAAAAAAGTGAAAGAAAAATTTGGTTGTTTCATAATGATTTATTACCTTTGCAACCGAATTAATAAAAGGAATAAACCCATAGCCGCTTTCTTGGATAGGGAGTGGACGGATCAAAAGACTTTCTTTGAATAAGTAGGGCTCGCATCCGTATGGATAAGTAAAACCCGCGGCTTCACAACAGTAGTCGCACAAAAAATTTTTATTATGGCAGAAATGAATTTCGGTGGCGTAATTGAAACAGTAGTCACCAGTCATGAATTTTCATTGGAGAAAGCACGTGAAGTATTGAAAAATGAAACTATCGCCGTTATCGGTTATGGTATTCAGGGTCCTGGTCAGGCATGCAACCTTCGTGACAATGGCTTCAACGTAATCGTTGGTCAGCGTGAGGGTAAGACTTATGAGAAATGTCTGAAGGACGGATGGGTTCCTGGTAAGACTTTGTTCTCTATCGAGGAGGCTGTTCAGAAGGGTACTATCATCTGTATGTTGCTTTCTGATGCCGGCCAGATTGCTGTTTGGCCAAAGATTAAGCAGTATCTTACAGCAGGTAAGACTTTGTATTATTCACATGGTTTCGCTATCAACTGGAGCGATCGCACAGGCGTAGTTCCACCAAAGGATATTGATGTTATCATGGTTGCACCTAAGGGTTCTGGTACTTCTCTCCGCACTATGTTCTGCGAGGGTCGTGGTTTGAACTGCTCTTATGCTGTTTACCAGGATGCATCTGGCAAGGCTGAGGAGAAGACAATTGCCTTCGGTATCGGTATCGGTGCCGGTTACTTGTTCAAGACTACATTCCATCGTGAGGCTACTTCTGACCTTACTGGTGAGCGTGGTTCTTTGATGGGTGCCATCGAGGGATTGTTGGAGGCTCAGTATGATGTGCTCCGTGAGAATGGTCACTCACCATCAGAGGCTTTCAACGAGACTGTTGAGGAGCTGACACAGAGCCTTGGCCCTCTCTTCGGTGAGAAGGGTATGGACTGGATGTATGCTAACTGCTCTACTACTGCACAGCGTGGTGCGCTCGACTGGGCTCCTCGTTTCCGCGAGGCTATCAAGCCAGTTATGGAGTGGTTGTATTACTCTGTTAAGACAGGTAATGAGGCACAGATTTCTATCGACAAGAACTCTCAGCCTGACTACCGTGAGAAGTTGAACGCAGAACTCGAGGCTATGCGCAACAAAGAGATGTGGCAGGCTGGTGTTACTGTACGTAAACTTCGTCCTGAGAACAACTAATTTTTTTCTCGTACATAATGTTGGAAAGGGAATGGTCCGTGAGGGGTCGTTCCCTTTTGTTTTTTTGTTCCAATGCTGATACCTCAAAATGAAGACATAAATATTGCAAATAATATAGATAACAATAAACCAGTCACAAATTGTGAGCAGTTATAAAATAATGAGATCGTAGTTACCACTCTTGTAGACTGTCAAATAATGTCTGTTCGTGGAAATCAATTATGATAGATAGAGGCTTGGCAGAACTTTACGTAGTTTTTTTTTGAAAGAAAAGTCTCAAAGTATCATTCTTGACTTAAAAATATTTGTAATGCACTGATTTATAGGTGTATATAATAAATGATACTTTTTGTGTTTTGTTGCAAAAAGTATCATAAAAGTATCATAGAAGTCTCATTTTGGGCCGATTTTAGGCTTTTCCAGCCTTTTCCCAGTCTTCTGCTTTATCTTTCAGATACTGAACTTTAGCAAGTTCAGAAGTTATAGAAGTTAAAGAAGTTATCACTCCCTTCGGTCGTTAGAAGTTATAGCCAACAGCCTTTTGGGTTGAATATCTATCTGTAAAGCATATGGCTTTAACTTCTCTAACTTCTTTAAATTCTTTAACTTCCCCATTTGCGAAAGTTGATGCAGGTATTCTTCATTATGTTTTCTTTGAATGCTTGTTGGAAATAGAAATGATAGTGCCCAAAATAAATCTTATTATTTGGGCACTCGTTGCCCCGCCATGTTGGCAGTGTGTGCCCGAGGCTTGTTCTGTTGATGCCCGCTGGTTGTTCTGCGGATGCCCATACGTTGGTCCATAAGGGATCATGTGGTGGGCACGAACTTCTTTAACTTCTTTAACTTCCCATTTGCGTAAGTTGGCTTAATGATTGATTATCTTAATAACGTGGAATAAGGCATAATGCCGCATCGAAAATGATATTTTTCGCTTAAAATGAGATTTTTGTGATACTTCTATGATACTTTATCTCATATTTCAAGAGAAGTCTCATTGTTGATAACTGGTATTATATCAATTAGTTATAACGATATTGAATATCAAAAATGATACTTTGATACATTTTTATCAAAAAACAAATTAACGTGCATGAACCATATTAATTTAGCCAACCATCTACAGCTATTCCATTAAGTTGCTGAATAAATGTAAATATCACTGCGTTTATGCGGAATTTCTATCCAAGAACACCTGCAGATATCCGGCATAATATAACGGAATATTATACAAAGTGAAAGACTTACCTTTCTGAGTCGTTACTGTATCCGATGTCATCGGACCATTCCAAATCAAAACTATTATTTCGCATTCCATTTCCAAACCAAAAATACTCAATATCGATGCATATCCAAACCAAGATCTATGTCAGAAGAGATATACGATCCATCGATATGGATTTGATTTTCACCCACTAAGTATTCCAATGCTTCATCCACGTACTCGGAAGGAAGCAGGATGTTGCGCAGTTCGATGATGAAGTGCGGTTTGTGGTCGCCAAGCAGCTGGCGTATGGCCTGTTTGGCTTTCTCGAATTCCTGTTTTCTTGTTTTGTTGCTGGTGTATTGTTCCAGGCAGACATCACACTGGTGGCAGTCCTCGCGGCTTGCCTCGCCAAAGTATGCCAGCAACTGTCTGGAACGGCAGATGTAATCTTCCTGTGCATAATGCAGGATTCCTTCTATTCGCCGTACGTATTGCTCGCGTCTCTGTTCCCATACTTCTTGTGGTATGAGAACCTTCTCGCCATCTATTCTGTCTCTGGTGTATGTGATATAAGGAGTCTTGCGCCTTGGCACGAACTTGACGATATGGCGTGCTGCGAAGTTCTTGAGAACGACATATACCTGTTCTGTGCTGGTATCAGCCTGATGGGCTATCAGGCTCTCATCGATATAAACGAAGTCGGTGAACAGCCCGCCGTAGGTACGCAGCAGAGCCGTCACAATGGCCTCCTCTTTGGGAGAGAGGTTGTCGAGCAAATACAGATCGTTTCTGTTCAGGCAGAACATGAGACGTGCCTTTCCGTCGGGATTGTCCTCGTAGTGTATGTAGCCACTACGTTCCAGAATTCTGAGTGCAGAGTCCACCCTGACAGGAAAAAACTTGTAGATATAGCTGAACTTTTCTATATTGAACTCGAATGTCTTTCCTTTTCCGCTGCCAACGCCTATCTGGAAGAAGTATGCCAGATGCTCGTAAACATTCCTGATCAGGTCTTTTGGCGGGAATGTATCGTCGATACGTTTCCTGAGTTTTCGCTCATCGCTGGGGTCGTAGAGCAATACGGCATAAGCCTTGTTGCCGTCTCGACCAGCGCGTCCAGCCTCCTGGAAATATGCTTCCAATGAGTCGGGACAGTCGATATGGATAACCATCCTTACATCAGGTTTGTCGATACCCATACCGAAGGCATTGGTAGCCACGATGACTCTCACCTCGTCCTGTTGCCAGGCTTTTTGGCGCTCATCTTTTACAGATGGCAGGAGTCCTGCATGATAGAAGGTGCTCTTGATGCCATTCTGGTTGAGCAGGGTGGCAATCTCCTTGGTACGTTTCCGGCTTCTGGCATAGACGATGGCAGAGCCTTCTGTGCATCTCAGGATGTGCACCATCTCGTTGATCTTGTCGCCTACGGTGCGTACGATATATGCCAGGTTCTTGCGCTCAAAACTCATTTTGAACACATTCTTCTTCTCGAAATGCAGTTTTTCCTGTATGTCGTTGACAACGTCTGGTGTAGCCGTAGCGGTAAGGGCAAGGATAGGGGTGTTGGGTTTCATATCCCTGATGCTGGCAATATTCAGGTAGGAAGGACGGAAATCGTAGCCCCACTGGCTGATACAATGGGCTTCATCTACAGTGATGAAACTCACCGGTATATGGCGCAGTTTGGTTTGGAAAATCTCGGAGGCGAGTCGTTCGGGTGATACATACAGAATCTTGATACCACCAAAGATACAGTTTTCGAGAATCTGTATCACCTCACTTCTCGATTTGTCGGCATGGATGGCTGCAGCCTGTATGCCGCGCTCCTTGAGGTGCTGTACCTGGTCTTTCATCAAGGCTATCAGAGGTGTAATGACGATGCACACACCCTCCTGTGCAAGTGCAGGAACCTGAAACGTGATAGACTTTCCTCCACCTGTAGGCATCAAACCCAAAGTATCCTTTCCGGCGGCAATGCTTTCGATGATATCGCGCTGTATGCCACGGAAGTCGGAAAATCCCCAGTAAGTATGTAATATCTCCTGAAATTTATCCATGGGTTGATAGGGTATGAGATCTTGTGTCTATTCAGTTTTCATTGGGTCGTATGTCTTCTATCTGCAGTTGTACCTGATTTTTCTTGAAGACATTCTCCTCGATGGTATATGCTATGTCGAAACTGCGCTTGCTCTTGATGTATCGGGCAGACGCACTCTGTCCAAAGGCAATTCCGTTGACCACATTGCTCGACTTGGAGTCTACCAGTTCCAACTTGATGTGTTCCTGCTCGCGTCCCACCACCTTGCTTGTGCCATAGTCGTACACCCGGTGGGTGCAGAATACTGGCTTCTGGTTGCAGGGACCAAAGGGTGAGAAGCGCTTCAGGTCGTTGTGGAGGTGCTTGGTGATATCCTTAAAGTCGACGACAGCGTCTATGTTCAGGATAGCCTCGGTTTGTTCAGGCGAGATGTGTTCTTCCACATATTTCTGGAAACGGTTTCTGAACTCCTTGACATGTTCCCATTTCAGGGTGAGTCCGGCAGCATAGGTATGTCCGCCAAAGTTGACCAACAGGTCGCGGCAGCTCTTGATGGCAGAGTAAACGTCAAATCCTGTCACACTGCGGGCAGAGCCGGTAGCCATGTCGCCTTCTTTTGTGAGTACCACGGTGGGGCGGAAATAGATTTCGGTCAGTCGTGATGCCACGATGCCTATCACGCCTTTCTTCCATCCTTCGTCGTAGAGGACGATGCTGGAGTTGTGCTTCTGGCTTTCCAGTCTCGACACGATGCCGTTGGCTTCTTCGGTCATCTGCTTGTCGATGTCCTTGCGCTGTTCGTTGTATTCATTGATATGTTTTGCCATGCGCAGGGCTGTGGCAAAATCGCGCTCCACCAAGAGGTCAACACTCAGTTTGCCGTTTTCCATTCGTCCGGAGGCATTGATGCGTGGTCCTATCTTGAAGACGATATCGCTCATGGATATTTCACGTCCGTTGAGTCCGCAGATATCGATGATAGATTTCAGGCCTATGCTGGGATTGGAGTTGAGTAGCTTCAGACCATGGAAAGCCAGGATGCGGTTCTCGTCTACTACCGGTACGATGTCGGCAGCAATGCTGACGGCACAGAAATCGAGCAGGGGAATGAGTCGTGAGAAAGGTATTCCGTTGTCCTTGGCAAAAGCCTGCATGAATTTGAAGCCTACGCCACATCCACAAAGATGCTTGAATGGGAAAGGGTCGTCTGGTTGCTTGGGGTTGAGTATGGCCACGGCCGGTGGCATCACCTCGTCGGGCACGTGGTGATCACAGATAATGAAATCGATGCCAAGAGTCTTGGCATACTCTATTTCCTTGACTGCCTTGATGCCGCAGTCGAGGATAATAATCAGTTTGACACCTGTTTCGTAGGCATAGTCTATTCCCTTCTTGCTTACTCCATACCCCTCGTCGTACCGATCGGGTATGTAGTATTCTATATTGGAATAGAACTGCTGCAGAAACTTGTATACCAAGGCAACAGCCGTGCATCCGTCTACATCGTAGTCTCCATAGACCAAGATGCGTTCCTTCCGTCCCATGGCATCATTCAGTCGGTCGACAGCCACATCCATATCCTTCATCAGGAAGGGATTGATGAGGTCGGCCAGCTGTGGTCTGAAGAATCTCTTTGCAGCCGATTCTGTGGTGATGCCTCGCTGGATAAGAAGCTGACCAAGGATAGGGCTGACATTGAGCTTGTCGCCTAATTCTTTAGCCGTTTTTTGCTGTTCTGGTGTCGGTGCTTCATAATTCCATTTAAAATGCATTTTATTGTTTTTTATTTTCTGGCTGTAAAGTTACGAAAATATTATGACAATAAGAAATGTTTTAGATGAAAATAATAAAATAAGGGGCTGCAAAGTATTTTTGCAGCCCCTTACGGTATGTTTGTTGATTGTTTTTAGATGCCGAGCTTTTTGCGGATATCCTTAGGAATGGCATTCTTGTTAACCATGAAATCCATGGTCTTGTAAGCTACGAATGCCTTGGTCATGTACCAGGTTCCCTTGTAGTCGCCATACTCGCCCCAAGAGTTCTTTACCATATAGTACTCTTTACCGTTCTGATCCTTGGCGATACCATAGATGTGCATGCCGTGGTCGTCGGTAGTCTCCCAGTTGTCGAAAGCATCCTGACGCATCTTCTGTGTAGGAACGATTTCAGGAGCATTCACGCCGAGTGAGTCGAGCTTTTCGTTCTTCTCGCTCTTTGAGAGCTTGAACCAGTGGTCGGCATCGGTGCCAGCCATAGAGCGTACCTTCTTAACATCGTAGGCGATACCTAAGCCCTTGCGTGTGAAACCATCTTCGGTCACGTCGCCACCCCATGCTACAGTGTAACCATTATTAACGGCGTTGTCGATGATCTTGCAGAGGTCTTCCATAGGCACGTTGTAGCTCAAAGGCCAGCGCCAGTTGTCCTGTACCTCAACAGCAAACTTGCTCCACATTGGGTGGTGAGTATAGCTGGTGATGGAAACATAATCGTCAAGATTGATGCCGAGGCTCTTGCAGAAAGTCTCAGGAGTGTACTGCTTGCCCTCGTATGTGAACTTCTCAGGAGTTTCGCCGATATAAGAGTCGATGATGCCCTGCAAGCCGCTCTTCCATGCAGTAGAAATCTTCTTGGCCTTGCTCTTGGCTACAGCCTCTACGTAAGGAGTCATGACATCGAAGAACTCGCCGAAGTTGGCAAGTGAGTCACCGGTCAAAGTGCCTGGTGCAGGCATGGCGTTCTCAGGAACGATGCCATAGTGCTGCAAAGCATAGAGTACATCGTAGGCGCTGCCACCCTGTGAGAAACTAACGTCTCCATGCATACGGACTGCCATAGTGGCACGATCCATATAAGTCTTGTTGGCTACGTACATCTCACTGAGGTCGTATGTCTTGCCAGTCTTCTTCAGAATCTCGCTCTCAAAGAAACTGAGGGTAGAGTATGCCCAGCACGTACCGCTACGGTTCTGATCCTTGATGCTTGTAATAGGGTTCTGCTTTACCACTGTAAATACAGGCTTGTTCTTAGCGATGGCAGCTGAGTCCTTCGCTGTCTTTGCGCTTGCACCTGTGGCAACCAAAGCCATCATGGCAGCAACAATCAATGTCTTCTTCATTAACTTTTCTCTTTTTAAATTATTAATAATGTTGTATTCTTTCTCTTTAGGTTGGGGCATCTGAGAACTTCTTACTCTTTGCCCATGAACACCTCCACATCCTTAGGGTGGTAGGGGATTCGGTCTTTACCGATAAATCGGCAGCCATCCTTGGTGATGAGCACATCGTCCTCGATGCGGATTCCTCCGAAGTCCTTGTATGTTTCCAGCTTGTCGAAGTTGAGGAACTCTGCGCAGTGCCCCTTTGCCTTCCAGTCGTCGATGAGTGCTGGAATAAAGTATATGCCCGGTTCGTCTGTTACGACAAAGCCTTCCTGCAGGCGTCGTCCCATGCGCAGACAGTTGGTACCAAACTGTTCCAAGTTAGGACGAACCTCCTCGTCGAAGCCTACGTTTATTTGGTCAAGGTTCTCCATGTCGTGTACATCCATACCCATCATGTGACCTAAGCCGTGGGGCAGGAACATGGCATGAGCTCCGGCTCTTACAGCCTCTTCGGTATCGCCCTTGGCAAGTCCCAGTTCCTTCAGTTTATCAAACATCAGTCGGCATACAGCAAAGTGTACGTCTGCATATTTTACGCCAGGCTTGGCCACCTCGAGTGTATAGTCATGACAGGCTTCCACGATAGAGTAGATCTCCAGCTGGCGCTGTGTGAACTTACCGCTTACAGGCATGGTGCGTGTATTGTCAGAACAATAGTTGTTGATGGTTTCTGCACCTGCATCGCAAAGAGCCAAGCGGCCTTCCTGGAGTATGTTCATGGATGGATTGCCATGCATGATTTCACCGTGCTGGGTAAAGATGGTTGGGAAACTGACCATGGCACCATACGAGTTGGCAATGCCGTCGACCTGTCCTGCTACATATTTCTCAGTCAGCCCCGGACGGGTAAGTCGCATGGCTGTGGTGTGCATCTTGTAACCGATGACAGCAGCACGCTCCAGTTCCTCAATCTCTTCTGCCGACTTGGTAGATCTCATCTTCACTACAGCCTGAATGAGAGTAAGCGATGCTTCCTCTTTCTGCTGGTTGGGATGAATGCCGAGCAGATCGAATATCTGCAACTTGATGTCCCATCTGTAAGGAGGGAGGAAGTGTATCTTGCGCTTCTTCGACATGGCGTTGTTGCAGATGGTCTTCAGCGACTTCATTGGAGCCGTGTTCTGGATTCCCACTTGTTCAGCCATATCGTGCACACTGTCTACGCTTCCGTACCAAACGATGTCTTCAATGTCTATGTCGTCGCCAATGAGTGTCTCGATGTCATTGTCTACATCTATCACACCAACCAATCCGTCTCGGTTTTGTCCGAAGTAATACAGGAACGAAGAGTCTTGTCGAAAAGGTGCATACCCGTTATTAGGGAAATTGCAAGGCGATTCGTTGTTGCCAAAAATAATGATGACGCCGCTTCCTACCAGTTCTTTCAACTCTTTGCGGCGCTTGATATAAGTATCCTTGCTAAACATATTTTAGAATTTTACTTTAATTTGCTGCAAAGTTAGTAATTATTTCCCTAAAAATGCTTATCTTTGCAATCAAAAGTGTATATTTAGTGTGAATTTATAAAATATTAATAGATTCGGACTACATTTTGTTGCAAAACGGATAAAAAATAGAAACGGATAGTAGGTTATGAACTTAAGACTTAGTGCAGGTTTGGTGTTGGAAGGCGGCGGTATGCGTGGTGTGTTTACCAGTGGTGTGCTGGATGCCTTTATGAAGTATGATTTGTATTTCCCCTTCACGGTGGCAGTGTCGGCAGGGGCTTGTAACGGTATGTCGTATATGAGCCGTCAGCCACGTCGTGCACGTATTTCCAATATTGATTATTTGGCCCGCTATCAGTATATTGGCCTGCACCATCTGGTGACTCAGGGGTGTATTTTCGACAGGAAATTGCTTTACGACAAGTTTCCCAATCAACTGTTGCCCTTTGATTTTGATACCTACTTCAAGTATGCCGACCGTTTTGAGATGGTTACCACCAACTGTCTGACAGGAAAGGCCATGTATATGTCAGAGAATCATGACCGACAGCGTGCGCTCGACATTGTACGTGCCTCCAGCAGTCTGCCTTTTGTGAGCAAGATAGTATGGGTGGATGGTATCCCGATGCTGGATGGTGGTATAGCCGACAGTATTCCGGTACTGCGTGCCATAGAGAAGGGATATGAGCACAATGTGGTGGTGCTGACGCGCAACAAAGGATGGCGTGATGACGGGAAGGACAGAAAGATACCTTATATATATAAGAACTATCCGCGTCTGCGTGTGGCGTTGAGTCATCGTCATAAGGCATATAATGAGCAGATACAACTGATAGACGACCTGGAGGCTGCAGGCAAGATAACCTGCATACGTCCCTTGCGGCCATTGGAAGTGGGACGTATCGAAAAGGATACCGACAAGCTGGAGCGCCTATACGAAGAAGGCTTCGCTCTGGGCGAAGCCTTCTGTAAGGAGCATCTTTGATATGCTTGTTTTATTTATAGTACTTGCGAAAGTTCTGTTGTTTATACCTCTTCTACATACTTGGGGCTTTCGCCGTACTTGTTGGTTCCTGGTTTTGAATCCAAGCAGCAGAAGACGAATACTACGAGACTTAGCAGTCCGCTGATGATAAACAAAAAAGAACCGGCCATAATGTTCATAGAGGTGCTGTTGTTCATGTTTTCAATGATTTCCTGGCTCAGCATGTCAGGAGTTTCTATCAGTTCAAAGATATTGATGTCCATGCTGAGAATGCCATAGAAAATGGCAACAAGACCAATCATGCTGATAATGAAGGGTATGCCAACAAACCATCCGCTACGGCCTGTGTCATGCAGACGGCGGAAAGTCAGTGATAAGGATAAAATGGTAATGGCAAGGCTGACGAGGTTGGAGATGATGACACCCGCTGTTCCCATATAGCCGACAGGAGTCATGATGAGGTTGATGATGAATATACCTAATACGGCCCACCAAAACTCGGAGCGGCGTGCTCTGCCTTTGAATGTTACGATTTTCTTGCATGCTGTCGAGCATGCCTCAATAAATCCCATCTGGGGTTTTTCTGCATAATTAGCCATAATAAAATTGGTTTAATAGTTAATAATTTATGTTGATTTTCTCTATTCTTCTCCCAACAAGTCGGGGCGCAGTCGTCTGGTGCGTTCCATGGCTTGGTCGAATTCCCATTGTCTTACTTTTGCCTCGTTTCCGCTCAAGAGGATCTCGGGTACTTTCCATCCCTTGTAGTCGGCAGGTCGGGTATAGATGGGTGCAGCGAGGATGTCGTCCTGGAAACAGTCAGACAGTGCACTCTGCTCGTCGCTGATCACACCTGGTATGAGTCGTATCACGGCATCAGATATGATGGCAGCTGCCAGTTCGCCTCCTGTCAGCACATAGTCGCCCACGGAGATCTCTCTGGTGATGAGGTGGTCGCGCACACGCTGGTCGATACCTTTGTAGTGTCCACACAGAATGATGAGATTGCCTTGCATCGACATCTCGTTGGCTATCTTCTGGTTGAAGGTCTCTCCATCAGGCGACACGTAGATGACATCATCGTAGTCGCGTTCAGCCTTCAGGGCAGAGATGCAACGGTCGATAGGTTCACACTGCATCACCATGCCGGCGCTTCCACCGTATGGATAGTCGTCTACACGTTTCCATTTGTCGAGTGTATAGTCTCTCAGGTTGTGCAGATGAATCTCTGCCAGTCCTTTCTTCTGTGCACGGGCCAGGATGGATTCTCCGAAAAATCCCTCCAGCATTTCGGGTAATACTGTAATGATGTCTATTCTCATAATGTCTGCAAAGTTAATCATTCTACAGGAAAGAAGCAAATGTTTGGCAGATTATTTGCCGAAAAAAAGAGGCGCACAAGTATTTTGCTACTTGCACGCCTCTCTCTTTATTTGTTATTTACTCTGTATTTTCTCTCTTTATGCGCAGTTCAAACCTTTGCCTCTGAGCAATGCCTCGCCATAGTTGTTCATGGCTGACATATAGTTTGCAACGATGCACTTTACCAAATTCATAATCTTTGTTTTCATAATTGTTATCCTTTCTTTCTTTTTTGTGTTAATACTGCGGGCTCAATTGTGTGTGAGATTTTACTTGCCCATTTCCATTTTGTTGTTTACATGGATTGCCTGTGCTACCATAGCACCTACAACCAATAAAATCATTACTGTAATCATAGTCTTTTCCTTTCTTTTTAGGAGGCTCCCTTTGAGCCTCGGTTTAACATTATCCTTTAAAACAATCTTACCTTTTCGAATGCAAAGGTAATGCCATTTTATTGAATATCCGTCACAAAGACATGACAAAGATATGAAAATGTGCGATTTTTTGATACATGTCAAGATGGTGGCACTTTTTGCCATTCAGTGCCATGGTATTTGACTTCTGTCTATATTTTGGGGTGTTTGTTGCCTGTCATGCTTTACAGTGCTTCGTCGTCAGGACGCTGAAAGGCAGCCTTGGCTTTCAGTTTGGGAAGATGTTTCTTCTTTCTGAGCCATGCTGCCTTTCGTGCTTCGTACTGTTCGCGATGACGTTCCAGGAAATTGTCTGCCATGCTTACAATATATTTACTTCTATATTTATATACCTTATTATATATAATGTCTATTCTTTGAACTTGCTGTAGATAACCTTTATCTGTATGGGACTTGCGGGTTTGCCCTCACTGTCGGTGGAGTTGTCACCCCTGAACAGTCGGGTAGTGGAGAGTCCCATGTCGTGGGTTATCTTACTTACATACTGGTAGTTGTCGCGTGTCACGTAGCTGATGCTTACGGGCAGAAGCGCCACTTTGTTCCAGTTGGCTGTTCGCTTAGCCACAGGCACCTTGTACATCTCGGTAATCAGATTGCCGATATTGTTGAAGGTGTAGGCGTTCTTTGGTGTAGAGGTGCTGCTCGAGTTGAAGGCTGCCGTGTAAGAGGTACGGTAGTTGGTAATGTTGCCATGCTCGAAGAAGCTTGTCAGACTATCAACCGGTATCATCAGAATGTTGGCAGGTGTGGCGAATGTGTATTCGTCGTCACTTTCCTGGTTGTTCATTCTTGGGAATGTAACCGAAGCCAAAGCCAAAGTGTCGTTCTCGTGTCCTCGCATGATATCTTCAACAGGAAGTGTGGCTGTGGTGTAGATGCCAGCTGGAGACTTAAGATAGGTGCAGTTGGTTTGGGTCAGCATATTGTTGATGCTGTTCTGGTCGCTCTCTATGTAGTTGGTCTGCAGTACTTCCTGTGTGCTGAAGAAGGGGTAAGAATAGTTTCTCTTCTCAGTACTGTCGCGCAGACCGTCATACGACTTGATGTTCTTCCAGCGCTCCCAACAGAATACCAGCTGCATGATGTTTACCTTGGCTACGTTTCCGATACCCGCCTCATGCTTGATATAGAAGCCCGGACATACGTTGTGAACAAACTGATAGTTGTTCTTGAAGTATTCAGGATGGTCCTTACGCATGGTCATCAGATAAGCACCATAGTTGTCGTACTGGGTGCCGTCCTTGGCAGTATAGCGCTTGTTGAGGTAAATCTTAAAGTATTTGTTCTTCAGCGTATAGGTGGCAGAAGCCTTGTAGCTGTTAGCTGTGTTGACATATCCCTTGGCTATAGGGTCGAAGTCGGAGTAGTAATTCTGACCTTCCTCCATAGGCTTGCTCATTTCGTAAGCCGTCACCTTCATCGGTGCAAGGGTATCGCCGTACGAACTCTCGTAGTTTACGAGCAGATAGCATGAATCGGCAGTCACCTTTCCTCCCTTGTACACTCCGTTTTCGTATTCTCCACCATGGGCGTAGCGAATATAGTCAAGTGTGTCGAGTTCGAAAGAGGCGAGGGTAGAGAACTGTGCCATGTAGTTGCCTGTGACATAGTTGCCAGTTTCAGGGTCCTTTACCATTCCTATGATGCCGTTGCTGTTGTTGCTGAGCACCGAACCTGTAGCGGCCGATTCTGTTATCACATTGTAGCGTGCGTCGGATATGTTGAGCCCGTCTACTCTGTTGGTGACAGACTGGCCTATAGAGTCTGTTGTGTCATCGCATGATGCCATGAAGAGGGCAGCGATGGCCAGTGTGGTTATCTTAAATAGTTTCATTATCCTTGAAATAATATCTTTGATTTTGTTATTCGTCGGGACAAACCTCGTTGATGAAGTTCTTGTAGGCTTCGGTATAGTCATCACCAGGGAATTTCATCACAGGCTTCTCCTTCTCGGCAGCATACTGAAGCAGTACTTCCGAAACGTTGGCTTCTCCCTCAATGACACCGTCGCTGTAGTCGATAGCCAGTTTGCCCAACTCGGTGAAGTCGAATGGAGTCTTGTATCCTTCGAGCAGTTCCGACTTGGCCTCGCGGAAGTCAACACAGTTAGAGAAGTTGTCGCCCAACTGTCCTTTCAGCTCATTGGTGTAAAGAGCCGAGATGACCTTTGTGTTGGCGAAGGAAGGCTCTTCAGCAAAAGCCGTCTTGATGTACAGTGGAGCCACAGCGCTCATCCATCCCTGACAGATGATGACGTCGGGCTGCCAGCGTAGCTTCTTCACAGTCTCGAGCACGCCTCTTGCAAAGAAGATGGCGCGTTCACCATTATCTGTATACTCCTGACCAGTTTCGTCGGTACCCATCTGGCGATTGTTGAAATAGTCGTCGTTATCGATGAAGTATATTTGCTGGCGTGTGACAGGGATAGAGGCCACCTTGATGATCAAAGGGTGGTCTGTATCGTCGATGATAAGATTCATTCCAGACAGGCGAATGACTTCGTGCAACTGGCCGCGGCGCTCGTTGATAGTGCCCCATTTGGGCATGAATGTGCGAATCTCGAAGCCTGCTTCCTGCATCTTCTGAGGTAACTCACGTCCCATTACTGACATGTGGCTTTCTGCCACGTAGGGGTCAATCTCCTGATTGATGAATAATACTTTCTTTGCCATAGTTATAATTTTATTCTTACGAATTAGGTGCAAAGATACAAAAAAAACTTCAAATTAAGCCAACTTTTTGTCGAAAACAAGAAAAAGAACCGCTTTATTGGCATATTTTTATAATATTTCTTTCTTATTTAAGAAAAAAGTTGTTATTTTGCACCCCGAAAACAAATTTAGCAATGAAAGTATTCGATAAGATTGTTGACCTCCAGAATGAACTCTTCGCAGTTCGCAAGGAGGGTAAGGAAATCGGTCTTGTACCAACTATGGGAGCGCTTCATGAGGGTCACGCCTCTCTCGTCAAGCGTAGTGTGAATGAGAATGGCGTGACAGTAGTCTCGGTTTTCCTGAACCCTACTCAGTTTAACGATCAGGGTGACCTGGACCGTTATCCTCGTACACTCGAAGCCGACTGCAAGCTTTTGGAGGCTTGTGGAGCTGATTATGTGTTCGCACCATCAGTCAAGGAGATGTATCCTACACCCGATGAGCGTCATTTCGAGTTTCCGCCTGTATCTACAGTCATGGAGGGTGCCCGTCGTCCTGGCCATTTCAATGGTGTGTGCCAGGTGGTAAGCCGCCTGTTCTATATTGTACGTCCTACCCGTGCTTATTTCGGTGAGAAGGACTGGCAGCAGATAGCTGTCATCAAGCAACTCGTGAAGTACATTGGGGCTGATGTACAGATTGTGGAGTGTCCTATTGTCCGTGATGAGGACGGATTGGCAAAGAGTAGCCGCAACACTTTGCTTTCAGCCGATGAGCGTGCCATAGCTCCAGCTATTTACAAGGCTCTGAAGGAGAGTGTGGAATATGCCAAGAGCCATACGGTGAAGGAGACTCACGACAAGGTTGTGGCTGACATCAACGCCATAGAAGGACTGGAAGTAGAGTATTTTGAGATTGTAGACGGCGACAGCCTGCAGGATGTGGATTCATGGGAAGCGAGCGACTACGTAGTGGGTTGTATCACAGTATATTGTGGTAAGACTCCTATCCGTCTCATCGACCATATCAGATATAAAGGATAAACGATTGTTAAACAAACCGATATTATGCAGATAGAAGTATTGAAGGCTAAGCTCCATTGTGTGACGGTGACAGAGGCCAACCTCAACTATATGGGCAGCATCACGATAGATGAAGACCTGATGGATGCCGCAGGGCTGATAGCGGGCGAGAAGGTTCAGATAGTGGACAACAACAATGGTGAGCGTCTCGAGACCTATATTATAAAAGGTGAGCGCGGAAGCGGTTGCATTTGTCTCAATGGTGCCGCAGCCCGTAAGGTGCAGGTGGGTGATACTGTTATCATCATCGCCTATGCGCTGATGGACTTTGAGGAGGCTAAGACCTATGAGCCTACAGTGGTGTTCCCCAAAGAGGGCAACAAACTGTAAACGAAGGAACAAACATATTGGATAAAACGATAAGACACACCGGCTGGGAGAGGTATAAAACACTCTCAGGTCGGTGTGTCTGTGTTTTTCATCACTAACTTTCTTTCTCTTCCTTTCGGTTAGCCCAAAGGAATGAGAAGCATAAACTAAAGAGTATTGCCAACATAGATATTGTCTTTTACTTGGTCTATATTTATATTTACTTTTTCTTTGTTTCTTTACCTTCCTACTTTTTTACCTTTTTACTTTTTTACCTTTTTACCTTTCTATAAGGTACCAAAGGTTCTGCAGGATGATGATTGTCAGAACGAGGAACAGGAACAGGTAAAATCTTTCCCGTCGGAAGAAATCAGCGAGGGTGAACCGTGCCTTTATTTGCTCGTTCAGATAGTTGCGATAATCTCGTATCATGGCATAACCGATGATGATGCCTGATATGAGTATGGACGCTCCGATGATGAGCAGTACAGACTCTGTTGTTGTTGCTGCATATAGTTCTTTCATGGCACAAAATTAGTATTTTTCGTTGAAACAGGGTGTCGCATTCCTCAACTTTTGTGTCGCATTCCTATCAAAAAGGTGTCGCATTCGTAGGAATGCGACACCTTTTTGAGGATTTTTTCATTTTTTTTGTTCGAAAACAGAAATAGTATTTCTTATTCGCTCAACTTTTGCAAAGGGGAAATTTCTATGATTTATCTTCTTTCTATGAATGTATTTCTCGCCAGACGGTAGGAGTGCAGCCCTCTTTGGCTTTGAAAACGCGATAGAGATGAGTGCGCGAAGAGAAGCCACATTCTGCCGAAACGATGTCGTTGCTGTAGTCGGGACATTCTGTCATCATCTGCTTGGCTGCATTGAATCGTATCTCGCTGAGCCATATTCTGAAGGTGGATTTCAGGCACTGGTCGAAGTAGATACTCAGTTCGTTTTTCGAGATGTGGAGTGTGTTTGATAGTGTCAGCATATTGGCAGCGCTGTCTTTGTAGCCCATGTTGGCACACCACCTGTCAAGACTTTTCTGGATGAATTTCCTTCTTTCTTCTGGCAATTGGGGCGTATTGTCGATATCATCCATCTCGTTGTCATTGGACTCTTCTGTCTTTTCTTCTGACTTTGCTTTTTTTCTCTTTGCGTTCGCCTTGATGGCTTCTTCCTGTTCTTCTTCCTTGTCCAACAGTTCTTCGGTAGGAGTGTAGCTGCTGCCGAGTGCCACAAAGCTGAGGTTGAAGAAGAGAAGGGCGAGCAGGCCAAAAGGTCCTGCGATGAACAACAATGTGTTGGAGAGGATAGCGAAAGGCATGATGATGGCAGCCAAAAACAGGATGACCACGCTGGAACGGGCATATCTCACATAGGGGAGCATATCGGATGCCGCCATTGTTTCGAGCATGTTCTTGCGCTTGATCATTTCCTGCACAATCATATAAATGCAGTACACCACATTTCCGAAATAGAGTGCCAGCATGACGTAGAGCCACTTGCCGATGTACAGACCCTGATTGAGGTAGGAACTTAGGGCAAAGATGGCGATAATGGCGATATAGATGGCTGAGCATACAAAGTGGAACTTCCTTCTGTTGGCATGGGTTGCCTCTATGTTATAAATACCCATGGAGATGAGGGTGAAGCAGGGGGTATAGATCAGGATGTTGATTATAGCACCCAAGTTGGCGTCTGTCGCCCTGAATCCGAAAAACATCTGCATGAAATATTGCAATGCCAAGCCTATCATGGCGATTAATATCATTCCACGCGAACGCTCGAATCGCTTGTTCTTCCAACTCACGTGAAGATGGGTCATAGCCAAGATGAAAGCGTTGATGAGCATGAAGATTAAACATGCAAATTGAAGTAGGTATAATGGGTTCATAGTTTTTTATTTTTTACTTTTTCAATGCAAAAGTATAATAAAATTCTCAAAAACGGACCCTTTTCTTTGAAAAAAATGATAAAAAAACAGAAAAACGGGCAGAACCATGAGTTCTGCCCGTTTATGATGAAAAGCTTTTTGCTTCTTAGTCTTTAGAATGTATAATTCTATGTTTCTTGGAATTACTCGATAACTACGAGGGCATCCTCTTCGAGAACAGCCTGACCTGGTTTCACGCAGATGGCGGTTACCTTGCCGTCCTTCTCAGCCTCGATGTTGTTCTGCATCTTCATCGCCTCGAGAACGACAACAGTATCACCAGCTTTTACTTCCTGACCAACAGTCACCTCGATGCTGGTGATGGTACCTGGCAGAGGAGCCTTTACGGCATTGGCGGTATTTACGTTGGCAGCAGGAGTAGCCTCTGCATCATCCGATGCGGCTGGCTGACCGAGCACTACTTTCTTCTTCTCAGGCTCAGCTTCCTGTTCCATTTCCACCTTGTAAGCTTCGCCGTTCACGTTCACGCTTGCGATGTTTCCCTCTACAGCGTCAATCTGAACCTTATACTCTTTTCCGTCGATTGTATATTTAAACTCTTTCATTTCTGTTACTTTATGGTTTAGCTGTTAAACTCAGGAACTTGGCATTCCACATAGTCTGTCGTGGCTGTATGGTGATGATGCCCGGCTCCTTGTCGTGTACGTTATTGCCCTGATACTCGTAGAGTGCCATGGCAATGGCAGCATAAATATTTTTGTCCATTTAATATAATGTTTAATTATTAATGTTTAATGTTTAATTGTTAGTGCTAAATGTACACAAAGTAAACATTAAGCACTAAACATTAAACATCATCTCATTACATTGGCATACAACCATGCTTCTTGGCTGGCAGGTTCTGACGCTTGGTAGCGAGCTGAGCCAAACCGCGGCAGATGCGGAAACGGGTGTTGCGTGGCTCGATGACGTCATCGATGTAGCCATACTGAGCTGCCTGATAAGGATTAGCAAACTTGTCAGTATACTCCTGCTCCTTCTCTGCCAGGAATGCCTTCACGTCCTCGCCGGCTTCCTTCTTAGCCTTGGCTTCCTTGCCACAGAGAACGGCAACGGCACCGCTGGCACCCATTACGGCAATCTCTGATGATGGCCAAGCGAAGTTCAGGTCGGCACGCAACTGCTTGCAGCCCATCACGATGTGGCTACCACCATAGCTCTTACGCAATGTGATAGTGATCTTTGGCACGGTAGCCTCGCCGTAAGCGTAGAGCAACTGTGCACCATGAAGGATGACAGCATTGTACTCCTGACCTGTACCTGGCAAGAAGCCTGGTACGTCTACGAGAGATACGATAGGGATATTGAAAGCATCGCAGAAACGTACGAAGCGGGCTGCCTTACGGCTGGCATTCACATCGAGTACGCCAGCGTATGCTGATGGCTGGTTGGCAACGATACCTACACTCTGACCATTGAAGCGGGCGAAACCAGTGATGATGTTCTTGGCAAACTTAGGCTGAACCTCGAAGAACTCGCCGTTGTCGGTCACAGCGCCAATCACCTTATACATATCGTATGCCTGGTTAGGATCCTCTGGGATAATCTCGTTCAGAGAATCGTCCATGCGGTCGATAGGGTCGGTGCACTCTACACGTGGAGCCTCCTCTGTGTTGTTGCTTGGGATGTAAGAGAGCAGGCTCTTAATCATTTCGATAGCCTCTTCCTCTGTCTTGGCAGCGAAGTGGGTTACACCACTTTTGGTAGCGTGAACCGAAGCACCACCGAGGTGCTCTGCATCGATATCCTCACCAGTTACGGTCTTGACAACCTTAGGACCAGTCAGGAACATGTAAGAAGTCTGCTCCTTCATGATGATGAAGTCGGTCAAAGCTGGAGAGTAAACGGCACCACCGGCGCAAGGACCCATGATAGCTGAGATCTGTGGGATAACACCTGAAGCAAGGATGTTGCGCTCGAAGATCTCGCCATAGCCGGCGAGTGCGCAGATACCTTCCTGAATACGTGCACCACCTGAGTCGTTCATACAGATAACAGGTGCACCCATGGTCATTGCCATATCCATCACCTTGCATATCTTCTGTGCCATAGTCTCAGAAAGCGAACCACCATTTACGGTGAAGTCCTGAGCATATACATATACCAGGCGGCCAGCGATAGTAGCACTACCAGCAACCACACCGTCGCCAAGATACTGCTTCTTCTCCATACCGAAGTTAGTGCAGCGGTGCAACTTGAACATGTCATACTCCTCGAAGCTGCCGGCATCTACCAGCATTTCGATACGCTCACGAGCTGTATATTTGCCACGTGCATGCTGCTTCTCGATGGCTTTCTCGCCACCGCCAAGACGAGCCTGTTCGCGCTTGGCGATCAGCTCCTTAATCTTTTCTATTTGTTTGCTCATAATTAATTATTATGTATAGTTTTCTTTTCTTTTATAGTGGATGTAGGCGACAGATGCGCACAAATCGGTGGCAAAGATACGAAAAAAACCGCAGATAGCACGCTATCTACGGTTAAATATTTAGAATTCTATTAAAATACGTCCATTTATCTGTCTTCCTGTCAGATAGTTGGGCACGGCATATTGCTGATTGGTCACATCTGTCACCCAGTAGTAGCTGTTCACATTGTCGATTCCGAAGAGGTTGAGACAGTCTACACCCAGCCATATATCTTTGAGGAACGATTTCTTTGTTCGCTTGGTGTTGTCGTAGAGCAGGTAGCTCATACCGATGTCTGCTCTTCGGTATGAGGTGGCCCTGAAGGTGTTGGTCTCCAGTTCGCGGTGAGGAGCCGAGAAAGGCAGTCCGTCGGCGAAGGCCAACTTGAGTGACATGCGCCATCGGTCACTTCCGGGGAAGTAGTCGGTGAAGAAGAGGTTCATGGCGTACCGCTGGTCGGTAGGCAATGGGATGGACTTGCCGCCCAACTTCATCTTGGTATTCATGATGGAAAGGCTGATCCAAGAGTCGGTGCCTGGCACGAACTCGCCGTAGAGTTTGAGGTCGAGTCCGGCTGCATGTCCGCTTGCCTCATTGTTGCCGTAGTAGGTCACCTTCACGTTGTTGACAGAATAGGGCACCAGATTGCTCAATGCCTTGTAGTAGGCTTCTGCCGAGAACTTGAATCGCTGGTTGGCCATGCGGAACCGGTAGTCGTAGCCTGCTATGAAGTGGATGCTTCGCTGGCTCTTTATTTTCTGGTTGAGTGAGGCGATGGTCATTCCGTTGACGGTAGAGGTGTCTCTCAGTTCCTTGAAGAATGGTGCCTGATAGTATAGACCTGCTGCCAGACGGATGGTGGTGTTCTCGCTATAGGCTGGAATGATGCCCAGCGAGATGCGTGGACTGAGGATGGTTTCCTTGTTAAAGCTCCATTGGCTCAGGCGTACACCATAGTTGAGGGTGAAATGCGTATGTCCTCCCTTGCTGGCAAAGCGGTAGGTGTCTTGCAGATATGCCTCTATGCGGTGGGCGTCGAGGGTGTTGCGGGCTTTGAGCGAGTAGATCATCATCAGGTCTTTTCCTGTATGTGGCACGCTGTAGCCGGCGCTGTCGCGCATTTCGTATTCCACAGAGTTCTCCGATATGTGTTCTTTCTTATAGGTGAAGGCTGCTTCCATCTCGTGGTGCTGCGCCTTGTGTCTGAACATCAGCTTGGCACTCAGTACACGGGCTGTCAGATAGTTGCGTGCATGCTCAAAGTAGGTGCCAACACCCAGATTCTCACTCGTTTCGGTCTGGTCGAGCCAGTACTGGCTCTGAATGTCGTATTTCTCCTGTTCCTTGGTATAGAAGGCACTTCCTATCAGCGACAGGTTGGTCTTCGTACCGAAGTTGCGCGTGATGCCAAGAGTTCCGAAGTAGGTGATGAAGCGGTCTTTCTCGTGTCCGTCAAAATACACCTTGAAACTCTTCACATTCTCCATCGTTCCAAAGGTGGTCTCTCTGTTTTCGGGCTCAAAGTCGTAATGGTTGTCGGATATGTAGCCTATGAGGTCGAGTTTCCATCTCTTGTTGGGAGTATAACTCAGATAGGTCTGGTAGTCGAGGTATTTGGGCTTGTACTCACCCTTGGTTTCCATCGATCCGAGCAGGTATGAGTTGGTCTTGTATCTCACGCTGTTGAGCCACGACAGTTTCTTGGTTCCCAATCCTATATAGGCATCAGCGCCCAGCATACTGGCAGCCAGACTTCCTTCTACAATCTGTTTCTTGCCTGCCTTGGGCTTCAGGGTCTTGTAGGTGATATCGAGGGCCGAGCTCATCTTGTCTCCATATTTGGCAGCATAGCCTCCTGTAGAGAAGCCTATCTTGTCTACCATATAGGGGTTGATGACCGAAAGACCCTCTTGCTGTCCGCTTCGTACCAGGAACGGACGGAATACTTCCACATTATTAATATATACAGAGTTCTCGTCGAAGGCACCGCCTCGCACATTGTATTGTGATGACAGTTCGCTGTGGGTGCTCACACCTGCCTGTTGCTGGATGAGGTTCTCCACAGCATTGCCACTGGCAGAAGGTGCCATCTTGGCATCTTTGGTCTTCAGTTCCTGGGTCTGACTGGTCTGAATCTTCTCGCCAGTCACCTGCACCTCGTCTATCATATTATCTTCGGTATGCAGCACTATCTGCAGGGTCTGTTTTCCCCTTGGACGTCGCAGCACACGGGTCTTTGTCTTATAGCCTATCATCGAGAACTTCACCACCACACTGTCTGCCGACATGAGTTGCATGGAGAATTCTCCCTTGAGTGATGTGAAGGCTATCTTGCCTTGCTTGGCTACCGACACAGTAGCCAGTTCCACGGGGTTCATGTCCTGGTCGGTCACTCTTCCCCGGAGCGTAAAACTTTGAGCCACAGCCTGTATGGCGGCGACTGTCATTATCGTGAATATTAGAAAGAAACGTTTCATTATTCATAAAACGCAGAAAAAGACTTTTTATTATGATGCGTGTCTCGTATTTTTTTCGTAATTTTGCAGCCAGATTTCAGAATAGGTATTACAACATTAAGAAATTCGTTATTATTATGTCAACAATTATTTATCCGTCACCTATATTTGGTCCCGTCAACTCCCGTCGTTTAGGAGTATCGTTGGGCATCAACCTCATGCCTTCCGACGGCAAGGTATGTTCTTTCGACTGTCTGTATTGCGAGTGTGGCTTCAATGCCGACTTCCGTCCTCACAAGAAGCGCCCCACACGTGAGGAAGTACGCACAGCCCTTGAGCAGGTACTGGCACAGCGCAAGGCCAACAACGAACCCCTCGACGACATGACCTTTGCTGGTAATGGTGAACCTACAGGGCATCCCGATTTCCTGGGCATCATCAAGGATACCATAGCGCTGCGCGACAAGTATTTTCCCAAGGTGCAGGTGTCGGTACTGAGCAATGCCACCTATATCTATAAGCCTGAGGTGCGGGAGGCTCTTATGTTGGTGGAGAACAACATCCTGAAGCTCGATACCGTGGATATGGACTATATCCGCAAGGTGGACCGTCCGCAGCAGCCTGCTTACGATGTGGAGGATGTCATCCGTTATCTCAAGATGTTTGATGGACATGTTATCATCCAGACCATGTTTATGCATGGCGACGGAACCGACAATGTGAGCGAGTACTATGTGGCACCCTGGTTGGAGGCAGTCAAGGACATCCAGCCAGAAAAGGTAATGGTCTACACCATCGACCGTGAAACTCCCGACAAGCTTTTGGCAAAGGCTACTCACGAAGAACTCGATGCCATCAAGGCACGTGTGGAGGCGTTGGGTATCAAGTGTACAGCCAGCTATTAATCAGCATACATATACGATGAAAGCAAAAAGCAATATTCTGATTATTAGCGATATGTGTGGTTATGGCAAGGTGTCGGCAGCTGTGCAGATGCCCATCCTTTCCTATATGGGTCACGATGTGTTCAATCTGCCCACCATGTTGATCAGCAACACCTTTCCTTATGGCAAGTATGCCGTGATGGAAAGTACTTCGTATATGAAGGACGCCATGCAGAAGTGGGACGAGTTGGGAATTCATTTTGATGCCATCACCACAGGCTTCCTTGCCTCTGAGGAGCAAGCCAAGATGGTGGCGCATTACTGTCGTGAACAGGCAGAGCAGGGGACGGAGATATTTGTGGACCCAGTGATGGGCGACTATGGTCGCCTTTATTCTGGAGCCAACGAGGGTACCGTGCGGTGCATGCGGGAAATGCTGGGTGTGGCTCATCTTTGCTTTCCCAACTATACCGAGGCCTGTCTTTTGGCAGATGTGCCTTATAAGGAGGAGGGAATGACCGAAGCTGAGGCTTATGTCCTTGTCGACAAGTTGCGGGCATTTGGCTCGCAGTCGGTTCTCATCACTACTTGCATTGTCGACCAGCAACATGCCGTGGTCGGCTACAATCACTTTAACAATGAGCATTTTCTGCTTCCTTACGAGGAAATACCGGTACAGTTTCCTGGTACGGGCGATATTTTTTCGAGCATCATTGTAGGAAGGATGAGAGACGGAGACAGTCTTCGTCATGCCACCCGCACTGCCATGGATATTCTGCGAAACTGGATTGACATCAATAAAGATAATGAGGACAAGAACCGTGGCATTCCCGTAGAGCGCCATCTTTCCGACTTGTAACGTAAACTATTATTCTGTGCAGATAGTTTTTTCTGCTGTGTAGACAGAATAGTGTTGTGATTCGCGCGCTATATATAATAAGGTGTAGATCTTTCGTTGGGTTCAATACATTATTGAACCCTGCGAAAGTTAGGCGCGTTGCAAAATGCAATCGTTTGCATGGCAAAAAGGGGAAAAATCTTTGGTCATTTGGATCATTTTCTGGTATTTACTATAATTTTGTACCAGCAAATGAAAATAATACCAGATGTCAGGATAAGTACATTCGAATAGTTTTTAGCAGTGTTTTTTAAAGGTAATATAATAAATTAGGTTTTTGATATAATATAGGAACGTTTTTCGTAAAGTCAAATGAGCAGAGTAAAGCTTACTTTCACTCTGGCATGACGTGAAAAGGTGCGCTTATGCGACGTTTCGGAAATTTGGTTTGTCGTGAGACAAACCTTTTTTTGTTCTTTCATTAAATACAAATTGATGAAAGGGTATTCTAAGTCAGCTGTGTATGTGTATACTTATACAGTATAATTATGCGATAATTGCTAAAAAATAATTATATAACTATGAAAAAGTCGTCGGTCAACTGGAAAAATAATTTTTCCCAACTGGGTGATTTTTTCAACTCAACTAAGCTAATCGTATTCCTGAATATTTATTCATGAATTTCCCTTGCTGTTGTTGCTTATACAGTTGCCTGAAGACAGCGGCGAGTTGCCATCCAAAAAGTTTGATTCTCGGAAGAGTGTATCTTTTCACTCGAGAAAAGTGTTGATAGTGATGAGGGAGGGGGATAAATAAAATAGCCTCGGGATTTCCGAGGCTATTGAGTGGATATGGTTTGTTGTTATTTTGCAGATTCAAATTCGCGGAGGAAGCGGGTATCGTTCTCAGAGAAGAGACGAAGGTCGCTGACGCGATATTTCAGGTTGGTGATGCGCTCCACACCCATGCCGAAGGCATAGCCGGTATAGACATTGCTGTCAATGCCGCATGCATCGAGGTCGTGAGGATCTACCATACCGCATCCTAAAATCTCTACCCAACCGGTATGCTTGCAGAAGTTGCATCCCTTACCGCCACAGATGTTGCATGAGATGTCCATCTCGGCACTTGGTTCGGTGAAAGGGAAGTAACTTGGACGCAAACGTATCTTGGTGTCTGCACCGAACATTTCGCGGGCAAAGGTAAGAAGCACCTGCTTCAAGTCGGTAAAACTTACATTCTTGTCAACATACAAGCCTTCTACCTGATGGAAGAAGCAGTGTGCACGGGCACTGATGGCCTCGTTGCGATATACTCGACCTGGGCAAAGTACACGGATAGGAGGCTCGTGAGTTTCCATATAATGAGCCTCGTCGCCAGAGGTATGGCTGCGCAGGAGGATGTTCTTGGTGACATCATTGGGATCGCTCTGCTCGATGAAGAAGGTGTCTTGCATATCGCGGGCAGGATGGTCGGCTGCAAAGTTAAGCATGGTGAACACGTGCTTGTCGTCGTCAACCTCAGGTCCGTGATAGAGCGTGAAGCCCATACGAGAGAAGATGTCTATGATTTGATTCTTGACAATCGTAAGAGGATGGCGGGTTCCCAATGCTACAGGGTAGGCTGTACGGGTCAAATCGATGTCGTCACTTGAGGCTTCAGCCTCTTCGAGCTGCTCCTTCAAACCATTGATCTTGTTTTGGGCAACCTGCTTCAACTCGTTGATCTTAACGCCAATAGCCTTTTTCTGATCGGCAGCCACTGTACGGAAGTCTGCCATAAGGGCATTGATTTCGCCCTTCTTGCTTAGGTACTTGATGCGAAGCTGCTCCACCTCTTCGGCATTCTTTGCTGTCAGTGCGCTGACTTCCTTCAATAGTCCTTCTATTTTCTCTAATAACATATTTCTAACTTAATTAAGTCTAATTTGTGTGCAAAGATAACATTTTTCGGTTGAAATATGAAATATCTCAAAAGAAATGTGTACTTTTGCATGCAAAAATTTGAGAAAAACAGGTTGGTTTATGAAAAAACTTTCTTTTATTGCCGTCTTCATGGCGGCACTGACCATCATTGGATTTTCTGCAACAGGGTGTTCTGACAAAAAACCGGCTGCTGTTGCAGATTCCGCAAATACTGACACCTTAGTGGCAGACACACAGGCTATGGACTCTACTGAGGCTCTGATAGAGGAAACTCCTATGCCCAAGGCGGCTGATGAGTTGTTTGATGACTTTATCTTTAATTTTGCCGCCAACCGAAAGCTTCAGTTGAAACGTGTACACTTTCCTCTGCCTGTCTACAGACACGACAAGGTAGTGAAGACCATTGACAAGCGTCATTGGAGAATGGAGCATTTCTTTATGCGACAGGATTACTATACGCTGATATTTGACAACCAGCGTCAGATGAATCTTGTAAAGGACACAACTATCGATCATGTGGTGGTAGAGAAAGTGTTCTTCAGAACGAAGACGGTGCAGCAGTTCCTGTTCAATCGTATCAATGGTCAATGGATGATGACTTCGATTAATTACAAGCCGATGTATGCCAATATGAATGCCAGCTTCCTGAAGTTTTATGGATCTTTTGCTTCGGATTCCACCTTCCAGTCGCAGCATCTGCACAATCCTGTGAAGTTTGTTGGTCCTGATCCTGATGATGACTTCAGTACGATGACGGGTGATATCGAACCGGAAACATGGCCTGCCTTTGCTCCCAAGTTGCCTAACGGGATGATATACAACATCATTTACGGACAGAAATATACGGAGAGCAGCCAGAAGATATTTGTTATCAGAGGTATTGCCAATGGAATGGAAACTCAGCTTACTTTCCGTCGTGTGAAGGGCAAGTGGTTGCTGATGAAGCTGAATATGTAGTAGAGAATACACCTCTTTATATATAATAAGGTATATAGAAATGAAAGATATAAGAAATTACAGCTTGTTGGGGCACAACACATTTGGTATTGATGCCTGTTGCCGTCGATTTGTGGAGTATGCCTCTGTAGAAGAGGCTCAGCAGATAGTCGCCTCCTTGAGTGAGGCAGATGAACCTTTGTTGCTCTTGGGCGGTGGCAGCAACCTGTTGCTTACGCAGGATTATCCTGGCACCGTGCTTCACTCAGCCATTCTTGGTGTTCGTGTTGTAGCCGAAGAGGGAGACAAGGTGTTCTTGGAATGTGGCAGCGGTGAGGTATTTGATGATGTGGTGGCTTATGCCGTCAAGCATGGATACCATGGAGCAGAGAATCTTTCGCTTATTCCAGGTGAGGTGGGTGCCAGTGCTGTACAGAATATTGGCGCCTACGGAGCAGAGGCCAAGGATATTATATATAAGGTGGAAGCGGTGGAGGTTGCCACAGGAAAAGTGGTGTGGCTGTCGAACGAAGACTGCGGATATGGTTACCGACAGAGTAGATTCAAGCACGAGTGGCACAACAAGTATCTTATCACGCATGTGGTATATGAGCTTTCGCGTACTTTCGTTCCTTCGCTCGAATATGGCAATATCAATTCCGCTCTGGCAGCCAAAGGTATAGAAAAACCTACAGCAGAAGAGTTGCGCCAGGTGATCATAGAAATACGCCGAGCCAAACTGCCCGATCCTGATGTGCAGGGCAATGCCGGCAGTTTCTTTATGAATCCTATTGTTGGCAAGGGTAAGTATGACGAGTTGGCTGCCCTGTATCCGGGAATGCCTCATTACACCATAGATGCCGAGCATGAGAAGATACCGGCAGGATGGATGATTGACCAGTGTGGCTGGAAAGGTAAGAGCCTTGGACGTGCCGGAGTGCACGACAAACAGGCACTGGTGTTGGTAAACCGTGGCGGAGCTACAGGAGCGGAAGTGGTGACGCTTTGTCGTACGGTACAAAAGGATGTGAAGAACAAGTTCGGTATAGACATCTATCCCGAAGTGAATATATTCTGAAGAATACACAAATAAGATATGTTGAAGGTAACACTGTTAGGAACGGGTACCTCGGGTGGGGTGCCTGCTTTGGGCTGTGAGTGTGACGTGTGTCGCAGTACTGATCCTAAGGACAAGAGGCTGCGGAGCGCTGCCATGATAGAGACAGAGAGCACCCGGCTGCTGATAGATGCCGGTCCGGATATCAGGCAGCAGATGCTCAGAGTGCCTTTCAGAAAAATAGATGGGTTGCTGATTACCCATAAACACTATGACCATGTAGGGGGAATAGACGACCTGCGTCCTTTCTGCAAATATGGTGATATCAATATCTATGGTGACAAGGGTGTGACGAAATCGTTGCCTGTTACTATGCCATATTGTTTTCCTGCCTCTTCTAAAGAACTGTATCCTGGTGCTCCCAAACTGCAGTTGCATACCATCGAGCCCCATCATATATATAAAATAGGTGATATAGAATGGATGCCTGTCAAAGTGATGCACGACAAAATGCCCATCCTCGGATTTCGTTTTGGCAAGTTTGCTTATATCACGGATATGAAAACTATACCTGACGAGGAACTGCCTTACCTGAAAGGCTTGGAAGTGCTCGTTGTCAATGCCTTGAGATTCGATAAACCGCATCACAGTCATCAACTGGTGGACGATGCCATCCGCTTTGCGATAAGGATAGGAGCCGAGAAAGTGTACTTTACCCACATGACGCATGATATAGGCTTACATGATGCTGCCAACAAACGGCTGCCGAAAGGTTTCCAGTTTGGTTATGATGGACAGGTAATTGAACTGTAAGGAAGATGCAAGGAAAAAGCGCTAAAAGTGTTAAAAAATGGCTGTTGCCGAGCATGAGAAAAACTTTAACTTTTGTTAGCAGTTTGTAAGTTGTTGATTGTTAGTGGCTTACAAAATAGTTACAAAAAGGCCCTAAAAAAAGTCACAAAAAAAAGAACAACGTATTAAAAAAATACTTACCTTTGCATCGTTTTAATAAACAAATGATTGTTTTACAGATTTAAAAAGCAAAGAAAATGAAGAAATTAGTTTTGATGTTCGTAGCTATTGCAGCTATCTCTTTCGCATCTTGCGGTGGTAACACAAAGTCAAATGCAAACTCTGCAGATTCAGTTGATACAACAGCTGTTGATTCAGCTGATACTGTAGCTACTGTTGACTCAGCTGCTACTGATTCAGTTGCAAAGTAATTAAGTATTAGTATACTTAACGAACGAAAAATGAGAGAAACACCGCTGGACCTATGGTCTGGCGGCTTTTTCGTTTATATACACCAAACTCTTTATATGATAGACACAAGTGCATTTCAAGGCAAAAAGGCTGCTTATTATACTTTAGGTTGTAAACTTAACTTTTCGGAAACCTCTACTTTTGGAAAAATGCTCGAAGACATGGGCGTGATAACTGCCCAAAAGGGAGAGCGTGCAGACATCTGTTTGATCAATACCTGCTCGGTGACAGAAGTTGCCGATCATAAATGCCGTCAGGCTATACACCGAATGGTGCGACAGAATCCTGGCGCTTTTGTTATTGTTACGGGTTGCTATGCGCAGCTTGAATCGGAGAACGTAAGTAAGATAGAAGGTGTTGACCTGGTATTGGGTGCTAATGAGAAGGCGCATCTGTTGCAGTATCTCAGCGATGCCTGGGCACAGAAGTTCGCTTTTGAGTCAGGACTGGAAGAAGTTGGTGTGAATGCGCTGCATGAACATCACAGCGTGAAGACCAAGGACATCAAGACTTTTCAGCCTTCCTGTTCGCGTGGTAACCGTACACGCTATTTTCTGAAGGTGCAGGACGGCTGTAACTATTATTGTACCTACTGTACCATTCCTTTTGCACGAGGCAACTCGCGCAACCCAAGTATTGCTTCGTTGGTTGAGCAGGCTGGGCAGGCTGCAAGCGAAGGAGGAAAGGAAATCGTGATTACTGGTGTCAACATTGGTGACTTCGGACAGACTACCCATGAGTGTTTTCTTGACTTGGTAAAGGCGCTCGACCAGGTGACTGGTATTCAGCGTTATCGTATATCAAGTCTGGAACCAGACTTGTGTGACGACGACTTGATAGCTTATTGTGCTGAGAGCCGTGCCTTCATGCCGCATTTTCATATCCCCTTGCAGAGCGGTAGCGACGAGGTGCTGAAGCTGATGCACCGCCGTTACGACAAGGCTCTCTTTGCCCATAAGGTAAACCTTATCAAGGAGAAGATGCCCAATGCCTTTATTGGTGTGGATGTGATGGTGGGCTGTCGTGGTGAGACTCCTGAGTGTTTTGAGGAATGCTATGAATTTCTGAAGAGTCTGCCTGTCACACAGCTTCATGTGTTCCCATATTCGGAACGACCAGGTACTGCAGCTCTGCGTATCCCTTATGTGGTAAGCGACAAGGAGAAAAAGTTGCGCTCTAAGCGTCTGCTCGAACTGAGTGAAGAGAAAACCCAGGCTTTTTATGCCCAGTATATAGGAACGGAGGCAGAGGTACTCTTTGAGAAAGCGCCACGTGGCAAGGCCATGCATGGCTTTACCAAGAACTATGTACGTGTGGAACTGTCGCCGGCTTTGGCAAAGGAAGAGTATGACAACCAGCTTATCAAGGTTCGTCTGGGAGATTTTAATTATGATAAGACAGCCCTTAAGGCTGAGATTCTTTAGCGATGAACTATTACAACGACTTTGGCTCCTGGATACGTACTCAGTTTCCCTTCAGAGTGCAAAAGATATCTATAGACGCTGGGTTTTCCTGTCCTAACAGGGACGGGAAAATATCCAGTGGCGGTTGTACCTATTGTGACAACCGGACTTTCAACCCAAGCTACTGCAATCGCAAAAAGACAATCACCGAACAGTTGGAAGAAGGCAAGCGCTTCTTTGGCAGGAAATATCCTGATATGAAGTATCTGGCTTACTTCCAAGCTTATACCAACACTTATGCCTCGTTAGAAGAGCTTCGCAGAATGTATGAGGAAGCACTTCGGGTAGAGGATATAGTGGGAATAGTCATCGGGACGCGTCCAGACTGCGTGAGCGAGGAGTTGCTGGATTACTTGGCAGAGCTGAACAAACGCACCTTTGTACTGGTGGAGTATGGCATAGAAACAGCCAATGATGAAACTCTCTTACGAATTAATCGCGGTCATGACTTTGCCTGCAGCAGAAAGGCGGTGGAGCAGACGCATGTCCGGGGAATATTGACAGGAGGACATATTATTATCGGCCTTCCCGGCGAGGATGCTGAGGAGAGTCTGCGTCAGGCTCCTATTATATCTTCGTTGCCTCTTGACATACTGAAAATACATCAGATGCAGGTTATCAAGGGCACCCGTCTTGCTCAACAGTATGCAGAGCATCCTTTCCATGTATATACGGTAGAAGAGTATATAGAAGTCATAGTGGGGTATATTAAGCTTCTAAGAAAAGATCTGGTGCTTGAACGTTTTGTGAGTCAGTCGCCTGCAGAACTGCTGATTGCTCCCAAGTGGGGACTGAAGAACTATGAGTTTACCAATTTGCTCAACAACAGATTAAAGCAGGAAATGGAACGTTTTCGTTAAGTCAAATGAGCAGAGTAAAGCTTGCTTTCCCTCTGCCATGACGAGAAAAGGTGCGCGTAAGCGAACGTTTTCGTTAAGTCAAATGAGCAGAGTAAAGCTTGCTTTTCCTCTGCCATGACGAGAAAAGGTGCGCATAGGCGAACGTTTATCATTATAAAAACTTAATTATTCGGCACAGATAAGCTGTTTGTGCTTAATAATTTGTATCTTTGTCGGTTGATATGGCAAAGGTAGCAATCGTTATATTGAATTGGAACGGACAGAAGATGTTGGCAAAATATCTTTCTGGCGTTGTGGAATATTCCAGACAGGATGCAGAGGTATGGGTGGCTGACAATAGTTCCACCGATGGCTCTATGCATCTGTTGGAGACACAGTATCCACAGGTGAAGACTATAGTTCTGGAGCAGAACTTTGGTTTTGCGGAAGGTTACAACCAGGCCCTGAAGCAGATAGAGGCTGAGTATTATGTATTGTTGAACAGCGATGTGGAAGTGACACATCATTGGCTAACTCCGCTCATCGAGTTTATGGACAGTCATCCGCAGGTGGCAGCCTGTCAGCCTAAACTGTTGGCAGAATACGATAAGGACAGCTTTGAATATGCTGGTGCCTGTGGTGGCTTTTTGGACAAATATGGTTATCCTTTCTGCAGGGGGCGTATCTTTGAGACTGTGGAGAGGGACAACGGACAGTATGATTACCAGCAGGAAGTGTTGTGGGCTACAGGTGCCTGCATGATGATACGTGCCAAGGACTATTGGGATGCCGGAGCGCTTGACGGTCGTTTCTTCGCACACAATGAAGAGATAGATTTGTGCTGGCGCCTGCGTCTGATGGGGCGCAAGATATACTGCATACCAGAGAGTGAAGTATATCATGTCGGTGGTGGTACGTTGCCAAAAAGCAATCCTATGAAGACATTCCTTAACTTCAGAAACAATCTGACTATGCTTTACAAGAATCTGGATGACAGGGATCTGCAGCATGTGATGTTCATTAGATGGTTTCTGGACTATCTGGCTGCATTCGAGATGTTGATTCTGAAAAGAAACTTGGGCGACTTCAAAGCTATATTCAAGGCGCGAAGGGCTTTCAAAGTCTGGCGTAAGGATTTTGATGAAGACCGCCAGCGAATACAGTCGGGTAGGGTTGAAGGTGTTGTCCCGCAAGTGTATGAAGGCTCGATATTGTGGCAGTACTATGCCAAGGGGAAAAAAGTCTTCTCGAAATTGAGCTTCTGACATTCCTGTGGCTTGAACTTTCGAAAATCGATAAACAAACTACAAAATAAAATCTAAGATGAAGAAAAAACTATTCATGTTGCTGGCTGCGTTTCTTTGTTTAGGAGCGCAAGCTCAGGCGCCGGTCCATGTGACGGTGACCAATCCTTCAAAAGAGGCACGTAAGGATGTGCCTGTGGTTATTGATATCCGTCAGTGGGGAGATGTCAAAAAGGCTGTAGTAACAGTAGACGGCAAGGAGGTGCCTTCGCAGTTGGATGACATCGACCGTGACTGTGTGAACGATGAGTTATGCTTTCTTGTCGACCTTGACAAAAAGGAAACCAAGGAGGTCAGCGTGCAGTTATTGCAGGAAGGTGACCAGACTGCCTATCCTGCCCGTACCTTTGCCGAACTGGTATTGCCAAGCCGAAATAAAAAACTGGCTAAAAATGCGCAGGATATCTATATGCGCAGTATCTCATTTGACAAGAAGACCAAGGATCCTTACCATTATGTCCACTCCCATGGCGTCTGTTTTGAAAGCGAATTGGTAGCCATGCGTGTGTACTTCGACCATCGACAGACTATCGACCTATATGGCAAGGTGAACAAGGGACTGGTGATTCGTGATACGCAGTTTTATCCTTCTGAGGAACAGTTGAAGGGTGGCTCGGGTGATGACTGCCTGTGGGTGGGCAATACCTATGGCTTGGGTGCCCTCCGTGGCTGGGATGGAGAGAACCAAGTATTGCTGACCAATGTAATGTACCAAGAACAGAGAGTTATCTCGGAAGGTCCTGTAAGAGCCATTGTTGAAGTAGTAGACAATGGCTGGACTCCAGCTCCAGGACTCAAACCTGTCAATGCCACCATACGTTATACCATCTATGCGGGGCATCGTGATTTTGATGTCGACGTGTTCTTTAACAAAGATGTGTCGGATTATCAGTTTGCCACAGGATTGATCAATGTGAAAGGTTCCAGCGAATATACTGACGGCAAGGGCTTAAGAGGCTGCTATGGCAGTGACTGGCCAACGGGCAAGGATGACGGCAAGCACAAACTGGAGACAGTGGGCTTGGGTATCTATGTGCCGCAGGCTGCGCTGGTGAAAGAGATGCCTGCCAATAAAGACTGCTACACACAGGTGGTTCGTCCTTCAGGCAACAAACTGAGTTACAAGCTGGCTTATACCAGCGCCAATGAGACCTATGGCTTCAAGGGTGAGAAAGAGTGGTATCGATGGTTGAAAGACTGGAAGAAACTGAACGAAGAACCTGTGCAAGTGTATTATAATATACGATAATGACTACACAAAAGGGCAATAATGAGCAAAAATACACCAAAATTGTTCATTATTGTTCTTTTTGTTTAAAAATATTAGTAAAAACACTTTGTTTTTATCACATTTTTTAGTATTTTTGCACACGTAATGTTAATAGATAGCGACAAAGTGAAAAATATTTTTAAATATATGGCATTCATGGCGGTGACGCTTCTTCTTTGTTCGGCTTGTGAACTCAAGTTTAAGCCGAATGAGGAAGCAGAGGCTGCTGTACTTTCCGTACAGCGCTATGATCGTCTGGAAAGTCGTTATCTGACAACAGGAGATTTCTCTGCCTTGCAGCAGATGAATACCGATTATCCGATAGAAACACGTACGTTGATAGAGAAGATGCTTCAGTTGGGCACGATTACTGATGCCAATATCAGCAATCGGTTTCTGATGTTCTATCAGGACTCTACTCTGCAGGCGCTTATTGCCGATGCTGAGGCTGAGTATGCCAATATGGATGATATCAACCAGCAGTTGAAGGAATCGTTTGAACGTCTGAACGCCTGGATGCCAGAGTTGCAGCAGCCTTCTTTCTATGCACAGATAGGAGCGCTCGACCAGAGTATCGTGGTGGGTGAACACTCTGTAGGAATTTCGCTTGACAAGTATATGGGCAGCGAGTATCCGCTATACAAGAAATTTTATACAGCCCAGCAACGGGCTACCATGTCACGAACTTATATTGTTCCGGATTGCCTTACCTTCTATCTGTTGAGCATTTATCCTATGGATGATTTTGATAATCGTTCGCAGCTTGACCGAGACCTTCACATGGGAAAAATCATGTGGGTGGTGAATAAGGCGATGAACAAGGAAGTCTTTACCACAAGTTATGTAAAGACCATCAGCAGTTATCTGAAGCGTAATCCAAAGATAACCGTACGGCAGTTGCTGGAGTGCAAGGATGATTCGCCTATCAAGGCATTGCACAAAGACTGATTATGAAGAAACTTATTATATTTATAGCAACCTTTATGATGGTGTCATCTATACAGGCAGCTGAGAAGTTGGACTTGGAGGATATTACTTCGAGATGTTTTACAGCTTCTTATGTCAGCGGAGTGAATCCGATAGAAGGCACCGACCTGTATGCTTCTATCAGCAACGATGGAAGTCAAATCGTGAGTTATTCGTTTAAGACTGGCAAGCAGGTGACAGTCTTGTTTGATGCCGCAGCATGCAAGGCTCCCTTTGAGTCGGTAGATGGTTACGAACTGAGTCCTGACGGAAAGCGAATGCTCATTCTTACCAAGCGTAAGAGTATTTATCGCCGTTCTTTTACAGCAGAGTATTTCATTTACGACATTGCCAGCAAGTCTTTGCTCAAGTTGTCGGATGGAGAGAACCAGCAGGTGGCTACATGGTCACCAGACTCCCGCCATGTGGCTTTTGTAAGAGAGAACAATCTTTTTATCACAGATGGTAAGAAGGAGGTACAGGTTACAAACGACGGCAAGTTCAATGAAATCATTAATGGTATCCCAGACTGGGTGAACGAAGAAGAGTTTGGTTTCAATAAGGCTTTTGCTTGGAATGCTGACGGAACTGCACTCAGCTGGATTCGTTATGATGAGTCGAAGGTGAAGACTTACTCCCTGCAGTTGTTCTGCGGTCAGAAGCCTGCCTTGAAACAGTATGCCGATTATCCAGGTGAATATTCCTATAAGTATCCCAAGGCTGGTCAGGACAACTCTGTGGTGAGCCTTTGGAGTTATGATGTGAAAGCCGGCAAGACAGTACGCATGAATGTACCTTTGGCTTCGGACGGTTATATTCCTCGCGTAAAGCAGGCTCCTGATGCCAAGAGTATGATAGCCTTTACGATGAACAGACATCAGGACGAACTGAATCTTTATTCTTTCAATCCTTTTACGGGTGAGGCGAAGCTGGTGATTAAAGAGAGTGTGCCCAAGTATGTGAAGGAAGAAGTGGTGGAATGGACTCGTGTAGGCAATAAGTACATCTTGCTGCCCAGTGATCGCGACGGCTTTATGCATCTTTATCTGTACGACATTAAGGGGAAGTTGATTCGCCAGGTAGAAAAGGGTGATTATGAGGTGACTGATGTATATGGCATGAATGAGAAAACGGGTGATATATATTTCCAGTCAAGCATGTTGAGTCCGCACGACAGACAGGTCTATGTGGCACATGCCAACGGCACGACCGAAAGACTTACCGATGCACGTGGAAACAATGCTGCCATATTCTCGGGTGATTATCGTTATTTCTTCAATACTTGGAGCAGTTACAGTCATCCTTATGTCTTCACCTCGCGTACCAATCGTGGAAAGGTGGTAAGAGTGTTGGAGGACAATAAGGAGTTGCTCGACAAGGTTGCCCAGTATAATTGGGGAAAGCGTGAACCTTTCTCTTTCACCACATCCGAGGAAGTGAAACTGGATGGATGGATGGTGAAACCAGTAGACTTTGATGCCAACAAGAAATATCCCGTTATACAGTTCCAGTATTCTGGTCCGGGTAACCAGCAGGTAAAGGATGCATGGAGTACAGGAAGTATGGGTAATGGAGGAGCCTTCGACTATTATCTGGCCCAGGAAGGATATATTGTCGTTTGTGTAGATGGTCGTGGCACTGGAGGCAGAGGAGCAGCCTTTGAGAAATGTACTTATCTCAGACTGGGTGACTTAGAGGCAAAAGATCAGGTAGAGACAGCTCTTTATTTAGGCGGTCTTCCTTTCGTAGATAAAAACCGCATCGGTATCTGGGGATGGAGCTTTGGTGGATTCTGCACACTGATGAGTATGAGTGAGGGCCGTCCTGTATTCAAGGCAGGTGTTTCTGTGGCACCTCCCACCAACTGGCGCTATTATGACACGGTGTATACTGAGCGCTATATGCGTACACCTCAGGAGAATGCCGCTGGCTATCTGACCAATCCCATAGAGCGTGTTGACAACTTGCATGGAGCTTTGCTTATGTGTCATGGCATGGCTGATGATAATGTTCATCCACAGAATACATTCGAGTATGCCGAGGCTTTGGTTCAGGCAGACAAGGACTTTAAGGAGATATATTATACCAATCGTAATCATGGCATATATGGAGGCAACAGCCGCAGACATTTCTTGCGCCAGATTGTGAATTGGTTTAACGACAATATGAAATAAAGACGATTAGAGTATGAAAGCTAAGAACGGATTCAATCTTCGTACTGTTTGTGGGGAAAACATTCTCGTGGCAGAAGGCGAGGAGAATATTGATTTCAGCAATATCATCAGCATGAATGAAAGTTCTGCTTACTTGTGGAACAGCATTCAGGGAAAAGACTTTGAGGTGAAAGACCTGGTTGATCTGTTGATAGAAATGTACGAGGTGGATGAGGAAACTGCCACTCGTGATGCTCGGCTGTTGGTAGACCAATGGAAACAGGCTGAGATAATAGAATAAGGTGTAAATTCAACGTATAAAAGAAGAAGTGAAGGAGTTTAGAAAATAGATTCTTTTCAACTCTTTCACTTATACTACTTGTATTACATGATTCCGAAAATCGGAATCCATATCTTGCGATAAAAGGCCAGCAAATACCTTCGGCAAGGCGACAAGGCAGTCCAGATGGCAGAGTAGATTCTCCATTTCCTGCCGTCAATTCTGTCGAGTGTTTGATGGCTTTTTCTGTAGAATCCCACAGCTATAGCCTTGATGTCTTTCATCTTGCAACTTTCTGTTGTGAGGTTTCCGTCGCCCTTCAGTGTGACGTCCTCGCCCTCAATTTTGATGATGCGATGCAGTACATAGTGGCGAGGACTGATTTCTGCCAATACAGGCTCACCGATATTGTATATCTCGCGTTTGGCAAGCAGGGCTTTGTCGCGCTTGTCTTCCAGGAACGGACGCATGGAAAAGCCCCTGAGCTGCAGGGTGACAGTGTGTCCCTCATTAAGCAACTTAATGATTTCGGGCAGTAGTTGCGCATTAGGAAACTGTATTTCCGTTACTTGTAATGTAGTCTCTTTCATCATATAAAATCTTATACAGAATGGGGTTATGCTTTTCTGATGGCTTGGTTGCATACAATGGCAGCCTCGCGATTGGGAAGGCAGTGCAAGGTGTAGATATCCGACAGCTCAACAAGATGGCTGATGGTATTGCAGATATTGTTGAAAATATCCAGATCCCATTTCATAGAAGAACAAGATGGCAGTATGGATGCAAAGGCTTCTGCTGGTGATAGCTTTTCCACATAGTTCTTTTGTGCGCGGTCTATGCGGGTGATGGCACCGAGTTTTGCTTTTACGTTGCGATAGCATGGTGTCTTTCCGCTCCAGGGACTACCATATATATAAGGTGTATCGTCTATGATTCGTAGGATAGGGTTGTCGTCGTTCATCAAGTCGCACCCCGACAGATAGCGCAGCCACATGCTCACCTGTGTACTCTTTCCCGTTCCGCTCTTGGCAATGAAGGCATAGCCATATCCGTTTTGCCTTACAAGTGATGCATGCAGCAAGAGTGTTTCTATCTTGCTTCCCGCAAAGGCAAAGATGAGCATCAGGGCATTGTTGAGTCCGAATTTTCGCATGTTGTAGTTACCGTTCAGTGCGCATTGGCAGTCGCTGAAGTCTTTATTGGTCAGCAACAGGCAGCAGTTGGCACCTTGTATGTCCTTGATGATGTACTGGTATCCGCCATTGTCGAGTTTATCGACGATGGTGTTTCCATTTCCTGTATCAAAGGCTCTGATGCGTTTGCGTTTTTCCTTTGGGTAGGGGCTCAGGGTATCGTCAACCGAGAGTTGAAAAAAAAGTTCACCCTTCAGATTTTTCTCTCTGAAGGGTTCTAATGATGGGATAAGATGCATGCCGTTGAATGGTGACTCGGCAAAGCAGATCTTGATGTCGAGTTCGGCTATGCTAAAGAAGTTCTCATTTTGCATTACGCTTCTTTTTCTTTTGTTGTTTCAGTGCGTCTTTTGCCTTAATCTTCTTGGCTGGCTTCTGAGCCACCTCTTCGTTGATCTCATAGTCGGGCTTAATACCCGAGAATATGAAACGGTCCATACCGATGATTTTAACCTGATATTTTGGTGCTGCATCCTCTATCATACCGCTTTTGTTTTTGGATTTCTTGGGTTGAGCGGTATAGCTGTTGCGCATTTTGTTATATTTCTTGGTCAGCTTTTTCAGGTTTGTGCTGTAGCTTACCATGCAGGTGGGGTGTTTGTAACCTTCTCCCTCTAAATAGTCGCGCAACTGGTAAGAGTAATCTTCTCTGCTTACCAGGAAGTGGTTCTTGCTGTTGAGCCAGGCAGAGTCTACTGCCTGCACATCGGTGAAGCATACGATAGAATCGTTGAACGATGATGCAAATCCAAAGATATAAATTCGCTTCATCTCGTCTTTGGCCTGCATGCTGACAGCGATAAGCAAAGTGGCAGCAATGGCTGCAAATACTGATTTTCTAAGTTTCATTTTCTGTTTCTTCTGTTATGGATATTGCTTACTGGCCTAAGTAGGTCTTCAGCGTTTTACTTTTCGTGTTGTATCTCAGCCTGCGAATTGCCTTCTCCTTAATCTGTCTTACTCTTTCGCGGGTGAGGTTGTATTTGTCTCCAATTTCCTCGAGGGTCATTTCTTGCATGCCGATGCCAAAGAAAGCTTTTATCACTTTCTGCTCTCTGTCGTTGAGAACATCGAGCACTCTTCCTATCTCTGTTCGTAGCGATTCCTGATCGAGTACGTTGTCGGTAGAAGGTGAGTCGGTGTTGGGCAGGAAGTCAAGCAGGCTGTTGTCCTCGCCGTCGGCGAAAGGTGCGTCCATGCTTACATGGTGCGTATTGATCTTCATCGCCTCTGCGATCTTTTCCTCGGGAAGGTCTATGCGGTCGGCCATTTCTTCCACACTGGGCTTGCGCTCGTTTTCCTGCTCAAACTTGTTCAGTTCGCGGGCGATACGATTGACACTTCCCACCTGGTTGAGCGGGAGGCGTACGATGCGGCTTTGCTCTGCTATGGCCTGCAAAATGCTTTGTCTAATCCACCATACAGCATAAGAGATAAACTTAAATCCTCTTGTCTCGTCATATCTTTCGGCTGCTTTTATCAAGCCGAGGTTTCCCTCGTTGATGAGGTCGGGTAAGCTCAGACCCTTGTTCTGATATTGCTTGGCGACGGAAACGACAAATCTAAGGTTGGCCTTCGTCAATCTCTCAAGTGCTTTGCGGTCACCCTTTTTGATTTGTTGAGCCAGTTCCACCTCCTCATCTGCTGTGAGAAGATCCTGGTGCCCAATTTCTTGAAGGTATTTTTCAAGTGATGCACTCTCTCTGTTGGTTATCGACTTTGATATTTTCAGTTGTCTCATGGTTAGCATTATTTTTTGTTCGTAGATGCAAAAATACGCTTTTTTGTCGATATGTGCAAAAAAAATAGCAGATATTTGAGAAAATATCTGCTATTTTTTTATTTATAGAACTGTTTTACTTATTTATTATCATTTCTCAGGCTTGTTCTTGCCCCTCAATAATTGACTTTGTTTTACTTAGTCTTTCTGAAGAGGCACGGCGAAGTATGACTTCTTGCCTGTAGGCCATACACCCTGAATGTAGAGTACTGGCTCCTTGCTTGTGGATGCACTCTTTACTATCTTCTGCAAGTCATCGAGCGTGGTGATGTTGGTATCATTTACACGCTGGATAATAAGTCCGCGCGAAATTCCGGCATCCTTGAGTGCGCCAGCTCCAACCTTTAATACCTCCAGACCATATTTGATGCCAAGTTCTTTCTTTTGTGCTTCTGTCACAGGACGGAAGGTTCCACCCAATACATCCAGATCGGCACTCTTGATGACCGAAGTGTTGCCTTGAGCATTTTTGAGTGTGATGCTCTTGGTGTAGCTCTTCTTGTTGTGTAAGTAGGTGATAGAGAGTTTGTCGCCAGGGCGTTTGCCGTTGAGGGCTTCCTGGAGTTCAGCCATCTTGGTCACCTTCTTGCCGTCTACCTTGGTTATGATGTCACCTTCCTTCAAGCCTGCGTCGGCTCCGTTTCCGTCCTCATCCACTTTGGCAACATATACACCTTCATTGGTGCCTAAATCAACTTCTTTGCCATTTTCCTTCTGCGAGTTGATGTAGTTGAGCACATCGCTTCCCTGAATGCTGAGCATCACGCGCTGTACACTGCCATATTTCTTCAGGTCGTCTACTACCTTATTCATTATAGAGGTAGGAATGGCGAAACCATAGCCTGCGTATGAACCTGTCTGCGAATAGAGCATGGCGTTGATACCTACCAGCTCGCCCTGTGTGTTGACCAGTGCACCGCCTGAGTTTCCTGCATTGATGGCGGCATCAGTCTGTATGAAACTCTCCACACCGTTGGCACCTAACGAGCGAGCCTTTGCAGAGATGATACCTGCTGTGACAGTGTTGTTCAGACCGAAAGGATTGCCTACTGCAATGACCCATTCGCCAACCTTGACGTTGTCGCTGTTGGCAATAGGAAGAGTAGGGAGGTCTTTCGCGTTGACTTTTATCAGGGCAAGGTCTGTACTTTTGTCTGTACCAATGATGCGTGCAGAGAATTCGCGGTTGTCGTTGAGTGTTACCGTCAGTTCGTCAGCTCCTTCTACCACGTGGTTGTTGGTGACGATATATCCATCGCTGCTGATGATGACACCAGAGCCTGTAGCCTCTCTCTTGGGAGTCTGCACTTTCTGTTTGCGTGTTCCGCCTTGTCCACCGCCAGGGTTGCCAAAGAAACCGAATGGATCGAAGAAATCTCCAAACGGATTGCTTTGAACATCTACTGTCTGTACCTTTGAGTTCTGTACATATTTGATATGGACAACTGCTGGCAGAGCCTTTTCGGCAGCATAGGTTAAATCTACTGGTTGACCAGGAGCGGCCGAAGTCACTGATGGTGCGGCTGCATTGACTTTCATGAATGCGCCTGCTGAGAATGCGAGTGAGCTGATGCAGAGCACAGCCAAAACATATTTGCTTACTTTTCTCATAATGTATAATTTTTTGTTGTTAATTTTAATGTTTGCTTTGTTGGCGTTGCCAACTTTTCATTTCGGTTGCAAATATAGGTGCAAAAAACGAGAAACAGTCAATTATACATGTATTTTTATCCCGTTTTAACATTCTAAATTAACATATTAACGGCTCTTAAACAAGAATGTGCCTAAATTTACAAATATTCAACACTTTGCTTGATATGCATAGTTGTAAATATGGAATTAATATTTTGTAAATTGCAAAAAACTATTAACAAAACAGTCTTGCTAAAGCCCTTTTTGTGTACTGATAAGAGGGCTTTTGTTATCCTTATAGGTAGGGTGTTCAAAATCCGTTTAAAATCCGACGCATTTTTTACCTATGGTATTGATGCGTTTCACTGCCAAATTTGGAGAGAGGTTTGCATTAGTCCATTCTTTAATGTGCCGATGTCTT
>NZ_JARJVV010000016.1:0-84920 GCF_029348455.1 Segatella intestinalis | reverse complement strand
AAAGAACTATTTCGTATATTAAAGTGTTAAAAATCAGTAACTTAGCTGCACCAAAATAACACCATTTTTTATACCGGATTTTTGATTCGAATTTTGAACACCCTACCTGTAAGGGCAAAAGCTTTAAAACTCCAAACATAACATAAGGCTTTTGCCTTTACAGGGCGCCTTGCTGATTGCTATTATACCCAGGGCGCTGCCCTGGGCTAGGAGCTTTTGGGCCTTCAGCCCGTACTTAAGCTACATGCGAAAGTTCAGTTTTTTGACAAATAGAATTGCTGATGGAAAAAACTGATTTGTCACGATTGTTTACTTTATTTTCTGCCTTTGAATCCTTTTCGTTTTTTGAGATGTATATTTATACATTTCACTCCTATCTGTAGTTTTACATATTTATGCATGTTGGTTTTTAGGTGTGGTTAAATAAATATGCAAGTTGCTTCTCTTTAGAATCAGGTAATATGCAAAAAAACTATGCAAAAATAGGATAAGGTGTTGACTTGATATTTTTGGGCTTTTATGCATAAAATCGCAACTCAGAATGATTTCCTTGTTATGTATTGTACTCAATATTCTGTAAGTTGCAATATTGTAAAAATGTAATATAGTTTTACTGAATATTAGCTTATCTGAATCTTGTCATTTTTGTCAAAGTCATTTTTGTCATTTTCGATTTTGGAAATAGAAAAATAGTTCTATAAAGAATATATATATAAATATATATTTATATATATATTCTTTATAGAGCACAAAATGTGTTTTTTATTTTGAAAATGACAAAAATGACTTTGACAAAAATGACAAGGTTTTACCTCAACCTGTCTTCGATACTTTGTGCTAATCTTGTCATTTTGTCATTTTCTTGTGTTTTATAACTTCTTGATATTCAGTATGAAAATTAAAAATATGGGCACTTTTTAGCACAAAGTCCGAACAAACTATTGCAAAAAGTTGCTTTTTGTTGTATCTTTGCAGAAGAAAAACCTGCACTCATGCTCCCGCGAGGTCGTCTATTAAGACCAAGGGAGGTCACAATAGATGACAGGCGCCGGTCGTCTATTATGACCCCAAAAGGTGTTAAGAAGAGCCCAAGAAAGATGGAAGCCTAAAAAACGCAGGGCAGGGAGGCGAGCTGATACAGGATGGTTTTTGCCATGCGCTCATGACCCGGATCGTTGGGGTGGAGACGGTCGGTGTCGGGCTTGTTGAAGAGCTGAGCGCCCGCATCGTAGAGAGGGAAAAGACCCGAGAGGGCATTGAGGTCGATGACGGGAACAGCCCACACGTTGCCTATCTCCTTGACAGCCTTGACGTACTCGTCGAAGAAGACACCACGTGCATTTTCGTACATCTCGTCGGGCTGGATGTTCTTCTCGCCCGAGCAGAAATAAGCACGGTGGACAGGCGTCATCACAACAATTTGCTTGGTGGGATACATCTGCTTGAGTTTCGACATGGCGATGTTGACGCGGCCCTTGAGCGTGTTCTTGTCCATGGCAAAGTGGCGGTGACGGCGCTGCACCATTTCACCAGGTTTGTGGCGTGCCACTTTCACACTGTCGAAAGTCTCTGTGTACCATTCGCCTACGGGCACGCCATTGTTGAAATCATTGGTGCCCATAAAGATGAGGATGGCGTCGAAGTCATCGCCATGTTCAGCCTTGAGTTTGTCGGCTTGGCGGGGAATGTCGTTCCACTGTCGTCCGCTCACCCCGTAGACGTAGGGTGTGATGCCGAGCCACTGCTGCAGGAATCCCCAGTATTTCACCTTTGAAGCCTTGATGTTGGGGTCGGTGATGGAGTCGCCGAAGTAGGCCACTCGTTTGCCCTGCCAGGGGTGCTGGAAGGTGAGTTGCTGTGGGGTGTTGGTTTTCTGTCTCTTGGCTGCCTGTGTTGGCAGAGTGAGGGCGAGGAGCAGCAGGGCTGCTGCAAGGATTTGTTTCTTCATATCGCTTAGTTTTATTTGTTCTGTACTGGCAAGGTTTTATGCTTGCGTTGGATTTTCTTGTTGTTCGAAGGGCAAAGTTACACTTATTTTTTGACAAGGCATTATCTTTTTGGGAATAATCGATGGATGAAAGTTTATTTTTTCGTATTTTTGCAGCCGCGTTTTTAAGTTTCATGTTAAAAGATATATAGGATGACATTTCGAATGAGTGATTTGAGCGACTTGGCTCGCAAGCGAGTGGCTGTGGCAGCTTATTATTTTGTACCGGGACTGGTGTTTGCCAGTTGGGCAAGCCGTATTCCAGATGTGAAGCATCTGCTGCATCTCAACAATGGCCAGTTGGGCAGCATTCTGCTCGCCATCCCTTTGGGACAACTGCTGATGATGGGTTTCTCGGGCGTGCTGGTGAGCAAGTTGGGCAGCAAGAAGATGTTGGTGGTTGCCGAGGTGCTTTATGCCGCCGTGCTCCTCGCTATTGGCTGCAGCAGCACGGTTTTTCATCTTACGCTGTCTCTTGTGGGTTTCGGCATGATGGCGAACCTGATGAATATTGCCACCAACACACAGGCGTGCTTAGTGGAGAAGTTGTATGGCCGCAACATCATGTCGTCGTTTCATGGCCTTTGGAGTCTGGGTGGTTTTGCTGGCGGCATCGTGGGTGCTGTGTTTGCCAATACGGTTCTGCCGATAGAGGCTCATTTCGGAACGGTGCTGGCATTGAGTCTGCTGATCCTGGCTGCTGGTTTCCACTTCCTGGTGAACGACGAGCAGGCGAGGGCTGAGGAGGAAGACGTGCCCAAGTTCTCGTTCAGAACCATCGACCCTGTGCTCTTCCTCTTGGGGCTGATGGGTTTTGCGGGAATGTTCTGTGAGGGGACAGTCTACGACTGGAGTGGCGTGTATTTCACTTCTGTGGTGAAGCCCGACGAGGTTTTCATCCGTGCAGGTTATGTGGCAGGCATGGGTGCCATGACCTTGGGACGTTTCCTGGCCGACGGCTTCGTGACGCGCTATGGCGCCGCCAGAGTGCTGAAGGTTTGCGGACTGCTGATTCTGTGCGGACTGCTTCTCGCCACGTTGTTGCCTTACCTTGTTACAGCCACTCTGGGCTTTCTCTTGGTGGGTTTCGGCATTTCGTCGTCTGTGCCTATCTGCTACAGCATAGCGGGCAAGTTGGGCACTGTCAAGGCGAGCATCGCCATCACCATTGTGTCGAGCATCAGCTTCTTCGGTTTCCTCGTTGGTCCTCCATTGATAGGCTGGCTTGCCGAAGTTTCTGGGCTACGCATGGCTATTAGTATAGCTGCTTGTCTTGGGTTAATGATAGCATTTGTGGCAACAAAGGTGAGCAAGCGAATTTCCATTGATACTGATAGCAGGGCGAACGCATTTTGATGCGTCCGCCCTGTCTATCAGATAGGCTGCAACTTCTCTTCGAAGACGGGAACGATAGATGGGTGGAAAATGAAGTAGGTGATCTGTAAGAATTTCCCGAAGCTGAGGCGTTATAAAGAACGAGTTTTCTTTACATTAGCTTGCCTGAAATTCTCGTATTTTCAGACGCTTATTGTTTCTTTGAGAATATCGAAAATACGAAGAAATGTAGGAACTTACTGGTAATCAGACGTTTGAGATTTCTTGACAAGAAGATGCCGTTGAGGAAAATCTATAGTTGTACGACTATAACCCCTATAGTTGTACGACCATAACTCTACAGTTGTACAACCATAGCATGTATAGTCGTACAACTATAGGTCTTGTTCTTAATATAGAGCAGAAAACGGGGATTCCCTGCCTCTCATTCCCCTTATTTTTATTGCTAGATTCAATATTTGTAGGTATATGAAATTTGGTTATAAATATTGACGGAAGGTGTGTCATAAGTTAATGAGTCATCCTTTTTTATTATTAGGACTGGTGCACTTTTAAGTTAGAATCTACATTTTTGTCATTTGGTACATACAGAATGGCATTTCATACAAGGTAGGTTTGGATATTTGGCTGATAGAAATAATCTTCTTACTTTTGCGCTCGTAATCGGGAAACGATAGAATAGAATGATTCGTAGAACGAGGAAAATGAAGTATAACTCTTTTAATATGTAATAAGATATGAAGAAGATTATGATTTCGTTGATGATGATAGTAGCTGCCGCCACAACCAGTTTTGCAAAGAGTAACAATACCGATGTGGCAAATGCCGTAAAGAGCGTAGCCGAACAGGTGAAGCAGGCACCATCCGGCACAGTATGTGGTGTGGTTGATAACACCAAGCGCCACATCATCGTAGCTACTCCTTTTGGAAAGTACACCATAGAGAAGAAGGATGGTGGCGTCAGCTTTATGGGAATGTCGGCAAAGCTGGTATCATCAAAGAATAGCGTTTATAAAGTCAAGACATCTCTTGGTAATTTTACGGTGAATGCCAGAAAAGGAACGATAACTAAAAAATAATTGTAACAGGTTGTTTACCTTTTCATAAGGGATGGTATTATAGGTATAGGGCATTGAATTGTAGCCATGGAATAGAAATGTGGAAGTATTTTTCTCTCGGCAATGGCAGCGTTCAATGCCTTTTTTGTCCTTCGGGATAAAAAACATCGCTAAAAGTTTGGCGGTATCAAGAATATAGCTTACTTTTGCGGTCAGAGTTGGAGCAGGCGGAAAAGAACGGCTGCGATGAAGACTCAAATGAATGAGCGTATTGAACGTTAGTCTTGAAATAGAAATGTGGAAATTTCAAAATTCAACTATGACGAACAGCAATACGGCTCACGCTATGGGATTATTGCATCCTTTTCTCTGTAGGGGGAAGGTGTCGATATACCTTTTGGCGTGGGCTATTGTTAGTTGCTAGTTGAAAGGTCTTTCCACAACCTCTATTTCGGCGACCGAACAATAGTCCCACGCTTGAACCAGTATGTATTTTGTAAGTATCTGTAAATCAAAAGGAACTTTATAATATCAAGATGAATTGATACCATAAAGTTCCCATTGTATGCAAGAAATCAGTCTTGCGTAGTTTTTGGTAAAACATGAATAGTTTAATACAAATCCATGGTTAAGCTTTGTTAACTATTTCTATGCAACTATAGCAGGTATCTATAAGTATTCTATGGCTATCACAATTTTATAACCCCAAATTGGTCATTAGAGATTTTTTTCGTACAAAAAGTTAGATTATAGTAGACTGTGCCATCTCCCATATTGGAGATGATAATTGCAATAAAACAAAAGACGCAAGTAACAAAGCAGGTCGGTAAATCAATAGAAAAGGTTATTTTATTTTCCAAATATTGACTTTAATATCATTTTTCCTATTTTCCTTTCTATTCCAGATTTAGTAGTAGGAATTCCTGTTTGGCGAGCTATTTTTTGGTTTTGCCTGAGTTATACCTAAAGCTCTTATCCAACAAACAAAAGAACTCACTACCTTGCAAGAGAAAGCAGTGAGTTTAACCATTGACTATCGGGAGAGATATGGAATGTGCGGTGGAATTATATTCCTCCAAGCATTTTTTGCAGCAGATTGCCAGATGTTCGTGCTATTTGAAAATCCACCGTTTGGTTTTCTACTGTTTTTATGTCGGCTGACTTGAAACGGCAAAGGGCTTCCTGACGCTCCAATGTGTCACGGATGGCGGAAAGGCTTTGTATTTTTCCCGTAAACGTACCACTGACAGCTTGCAGATTAAGTTCTTGTCCATTTACATTATATGGATGTTTGTTCTCAAACTTAAGCAAGATGGTTATATTTGTGCTGTCCGCCGGTATTACTGTTGTTGCTCTGTGTACGGTAGCTGTTCCCGAATACACTTGTTTATAAGGCAGGAAATAGGCTACGGCTAACAGACAAAGCAAGACAGCTCCAATGACGGTAATACCGTATCGGACAAGTGAAGAGGGTATCTGCCCCACGATGCTGCAGACTTTCTCGCTGCGGAGTTCAAAACTCCGTTCCTGTTTATTTTCCTGTTTTTCCATATCAGTTTCCCAATTCTAATTGATTCTTCACTAAGGCAAAGTATTTTCCACGTTTGACTGTCAGTTCTTCGTGTGTACCCACTTCTACAATCTTTCCTTCCTCCAACACAACTATTTGGTCGGCATTACGAACGGTGGAAAGACGGTGTGCCACCACGACAACGGTTTTTCCCTTGTAGAACTCCGAAAGGTTTTCAGTAATGACTCGTTCATTGTTGGCATCGAGGGCATTGGTGGCTTCGTCCAAGAATACGAACATCGGATTCTTATAGACTACTCTCGCAATAAGTATGCGTTGCCGTTGCCCCTGACTGATGCTCTGTCCGTCCTGTCCTATCATCGTATTGTAAGCCAAAGGCAGGGCTTCGATGTAGTTCGCGATATTTGCCACACGGGCAGCATGGCGGATACGTTCGATGTCGGGTTCATCATCCGATATGGCAATATTCCTCGCAATGGTATCGGAGAAGAGATACCCCTCCTGCATTACCGCACCGCATTGGCTTCGCCACCAGCCGAGATTATATTCATTCAGATTGGCACTGCCGACTTGAACGCTTCCTTTCAGAGGTTCATAGAACCCCAACAAGAGTTTAACGAATGTGGTCTTTCCGCTTCCACTCGCCCCCACGATTGCGGTTACTTTGCCGTTAGGTATGAAGAGATTGATGTCTGAGAGAATATCTTTCGGGCTGTAGATGTCGTATTTGAAAGAGAGGTCTTTTATCTTGAGGGAATGTCCCTCAAGTGTTTCATCAATGTAGGCATTCCGTATTCTTTTCGCATTCTCCTCGTTAGTCTCTGTATGAATTTCGTTCATACGGTCAAGGCTAATGCTCACGTCCTGCCAAGAATAGATAAACTGAATGAGCTGTTCCACGGGGCTGTTGAGCTGTCCAATGATGTACTGCACTGCCAGCATCATACCAAGCGTCATATTGCCTTGTATGACAGAAGTTGCAGCAAAAACGGTAATCAATATATTTTTTATCTCGTTGATGGTGATGCTTCCTGCCTGTTGTATTTGCTGAAGATTAAGACTTTGCAGATTGACCTTGAAAAGGTCGGCTTGCACGTCCTCCCATTCCCAACGCTTGCGCTGCTCACATCCCTGCAACTTGATTTCCTGCATACCACCTATGAGTTGGTAGGTAACGTTGCGGTTTCGCCCTGCCTGCTCGAAATATTTGTAGTCCAACAGCCTGCGCTTTTTGAGAAAAAGAATAATCCATCCAGCATAAAGCGATGTCCCCGAGAGGAATACAAGGAAGATGCCAAGATTATAGACTGCAAGGACGACACCGAAGACAAGGAAGGTGAAGAACGAGAATAGCAGGCTCAGACTGCTTGAGGTGAGGAACTGCTCCACACGTCGGTGGTCTTCAATACGTTGCAAGAGGTCGCCCATCAGTTTGGTGTCGAAGAACTTCATCGGTAGTTTCATCAATTTGATGAAGAAATCCGAGATGAGCGAGATATTGATACGTGTGGAGATGTGCAGGAGTATTTTGGAGCGAATAAAGTCGATGGCGGTACGGCTGAAAAGTAGCATCATTTCTGCCAAGAGCACTAACCATACAAAGCCTATATCCTTTCCTCCTATACCTGTATCAACGATGGCTTGAGTGAGGAAGGGAAAAATGAGTTGCAGGAGCGAGCCGAGCAACAGACCGAGAATGAGTTGCGTAAAGAATCTCTTGTACTTTTTGAGATAGTTCCAAAGGAACTTCGCGCGGCTTTGAGTCGGTGCTGTTTCTGTATCGTTTTGAGCATAGAACTGTTCTGTAGGTTCAAGAAGAAGGGCGACACCTTTCTCCTCACCGTTGGTCTTAGTACTTACCCAATGCTCGCAGAACTCCTCTTGGGTATAGGAAACAAGTCCTTTGCCAGGGTCGGCAACATATACGGTATATTTTCCTTTTTTGTGCTTTTTTATTTTATAGACAACAACAAAATGATTCTGATTCCAATGAACAATGCAGGGCAAAGGAACTTCAAATGCAAGTGTATCAAAACTTAATCGACCTCCAACAGTCTTGAAACCGATAGTTTCTGCAGCCTTACTGATACCAAGCAAAGAAACTCCCTCTCGATTTAATGAACAAACTGTTCTAATTGAATCAATATTAAAATCGCGACCATAATGCTTAATTATCATTGCTAAGCAAGAAGGTCCACAATCTTTTGCGTCACGTTGTCTAACTAAGGTGTACATTTATTATATATAAAACTAAACTAAAAATACTATACTAAAGTAAATATTAAATTTGCAAAAATATTATCACTGCAAATTCAATCGTTTCTGATTGCTTTCATTGGTATTCAATCTTCTAAATGTATCCTTAAATCCATTGAATGTATATTTAATGGTCAGTAAAAGAAAGCGACTATCGAAATCAGGAGTTGTTTGTACTTTGATATTATCTATGAATACATTTGTTTTTGATATAGATTTGTGTAATAAATCGTTACCTCTCAAGATAATTTGTAAACGATTATCTTTGAAGAAATTTTGCCGTATCCAAAAAGATAAACCATACTTAGGTGATTCCAATACTCCCAAGAAACCATTTTTTGAAGAGTAAGACAAATCTATAGACGCTATCATTTGCTTAGTAATGTCAAATTGATTGACCAAGGTAAATGCAATATTTGGATTTCTATGTGCATAAGTATCTAAGAATTTGATTTTTGTTGGAATATAACGAAATGAAGCATTATAAGCAAATCTATATATACCGAATTTATCTGAATAACTTGCATTAAACAACCATGTATTGTAATCTACATTGACGGGAGAATTCAATAGAGCTCCATTTAATTCAGAATTTTCGGTGAACTTCCACAAAACAGCATTAGCGTCATGTATGTATCTTCCCTGTAAGACAAATTTATTCTTCCATACCATAGATAAGGAATAAATGTATCTATCATTAGATTTAAGAGATGAATTACCTTTTTCATATAAATAAGGATTTATATAATGCAAAAGAGGGGATATATCCCTAAACATTGGTCGTGAATTCTGAGTAATAATACTTCCAATGAATAGCAAATCGGGATTTATCTGCCATTGGGCTGTTATACGAGGAAAGAGTTTAAAGTATGTATCAGTAATACTATTTGTTTTATTTTGCTCATATTCAGAATGAAAAATGCTTCCTCTAACCCCTGCGGTGATAAAGAGTTTATTCCATTTTTGATTTATAGTTGCAAATAAACTGAGTTCATCATCTTGAAGATTACTCGTTATATTATAGAATGGAGTCGTAGTATTCTCAAAAATGTAATTTGAATAGCCTTTGTTCAGAATAGAATTTCCTTGAAAGCCCACATTTAGAGAGAAACCCTTTTTCGAGTTGTAGTCGTACTCTATCTTTGTATTAAATGCGTTATAGTCATTTTTACCATTTATCCGAGAACGGTTTTTACTGTTTGATACTAAATCTATCTCTGATTTTGCTTTAGCGTAGAAATAACCGCCAGAAACAGATAGTTGTTGCTTATCTGTCATTGTATAATTTACCAACAAATCGGCATTGGCAGAAATATTACGACTTCTTTCATCTTGATGGGTGTTGGAATATAGTGTATTCAGACCATATTCATGGTTATACTCATCTCCTTGGGTATTCGCTTTCTTATTGGAGATATTTATATCACCCTGAAATGTTATATTAAATTTTTGATTGGGTCTGTAACTGAAACTTTCGACAATATGGTGAGCAGGCTTGGAAAGAATTTCATTATTGTAAGAGATGGAAGACCGTTCCGTTTTCCCTTTAGGGCTTAATACATCGTATTGATTGGTACCTGTGTTATCTTCATTGAGGTATGAAAAATTATAAGACAATAAATTATCCCATTTCTTTTTTGATAAAGAAATTCTCAATACATCCTCTTCTGTGTACCGCCGTCCGAACAAAGAATTATGTTCCACCTGAGCAGAAAAGTAATCTGTTAATTGTTGGTTTGTTGTAATAGAAATAATACAACCATATTGAGCCGAATATTTAGCTGGTGGATAGTAATTAACATTTACCGTTTTTATTTGTTCAGGACGGAGCGTACCGATTCTATCGTATGATTTTTGTTCTACTCCATTCAATATATACAAAGGTGTGCCTCCTGATATAGGTACAACTCTTCCACCGGTCGCCAACATTCCTGGAAGAAAAGCAAGAACATCTGCAACTTCGGGTAATTTTTTTAACTCTGATTTTGAGACGTCTATTTCAAATGTTCCTTCTGAAACTTTATAGACTGCTCTTTTTTCTTTAACTATAACCTCTTGCAACGTGTTGGAATTCGGTTCTAACTGGATAACAGTTGGAAGAGGAATAGAGACTCGTGCTTGTTTATACCCCATAAATCTGACAGCAATAAATTTACCATCAGTTCCTTCTTTGCTTATATTGAACACCCCTTTTGAATCAGTTGTTGTACTTTTTAAAATTTCTCCTTCTTCTGTAATTAATAGTACGGTGGCATAGGGTAAAGGTTCTTGTACCTCATCAACTACGGTAGCTGATAACATCAATGTATCTTGAGGTATTATTGCTGCTTGAGATTGAAAACAGAAAACAGAAATTAAAATTAAAATTAAAACACGAAACATTACACAAGAAATTATAGATATAACCTGTTGGCTGAATTAATTTAGTGCATACTTAATTCTGCCAAGGGGCTTATAATGAAGTTTACGTATTGCAGAATGGTAAGTGCACTAATTTTGCCAATGATTCTGGCAAACAAACCATTCGTTATTTTCGCGTAGTTCCTTATGACCAAGAACTGGTCTGTAAGTTGTGAGAATATTGTCTCAATCCTCTTTCTTGCCTTTGCAAACGGAATGAATGTCGGTTTCCAGTCCTTTTGGTTGAGCCGATACGGACACTCCATTCTTATGTGTGCGGTTTCGAACAAGTCAAGCTGTACATCAGCTCCAATATACCCTTTGTCACCATAGATGCTACAGTCGTGATAAGTATGTTTTACATCTTTCATATAATAGAGGTCAGCCACACTTGCCTTTGACAGATCATAGGAATGGATAACTCCACTTAACCCACAGAGAGCGTGTAACTTATAACCAAAATAACACTTGTTCTGCGAAGCACAGAAGCCGAAATCGGGAGCTTGCGAGAAATTGCCGGTACGTCCCATCTTGCAACGTTTTCCTCTTGCAACCCTACAAACCTCTATCGGCTTGGAGTCAACAAAGAATTGTTCCTCTCCGCCATCCATTTCCATGGCAATCCGCTTGTGCAGTTCCTCACACAGACCTGCCGTTTTTTTCCTGCGGTCATTGAACTGTCTCCTTGATATGAGATTGGGAATGCTGTCCTTGTATTCTTGCAATTTATAGTCGAACAACCACTTCTCACTATCAATGCTCTCGGTCTCTGCCGTCAGGGATAGCGCTACCACTTCCAAATCCGAAAACTTGGGAACAGGACCACGACGTGGAACATTACCAGATTCATTGACGAGATTTTCAGAGAATTGCTTGCATATCTCAAGTATTTTGACGAATTTTGTATAAAGGTTGTACATACGATGGTTTGAGCTTAATGTTTTGATTACCACTAAGTTGCTAAAAATCAGCGACATGTACAACCTTTTACTCATATTTATCAACTTAAATTAATTCCGCCAACGGGTAGATTTATAAAGTTGTAAATAAAAAAACAAAATGTCTGACTATGAACGAAAGAGCATAGTCAGACACAGAAACTCTTAAGGCTTTATTGTTACTTTGTCAATGATGACAGTCCCATCATCCTTAATCGTTGTTGTAATGATGGTTGTTGAACCATCTGCATTGATAATGGTTTTATTTGCAGTTACATCACCGCCACCATTGATAAAACCCATTTCGTCTTTTGAAAAGACTTCTAAAGCTAATGCTTTCATAACTAAATAGAATAAAGTTTATACTTGGCTCGGTATTCTCCGAACCGTTAATTAAATTTGGATGTCAGAGTTTCGCACGATGTGCATATTAACAGACATTCAATTGCAATAATACGAAAGAAAAACGAGAAAAACAAATTTTTTGCCACTTTTTTTGCGATTTCCATTATTTTGTGTCGTTTTTCATAATGATTGCCGCTTTCGGCACATACGCCGTTGCCACCAAACAACCATCAAACAATTCCACGACTACTCTCTGTTGTCCGGCAATCCTTGTCACCCTTCCATGGATGCCATTGAATTCACCTTCAGTTATCACCACTTCATCCCCCAACTTATACTTGATATTTTCAGAAGTAACTGGGATGACATGTGGATTCTTTATCGATGTCAAGCGGATGAAATTATCCATGGCAGAATCAGAAATAATTAGCGGAGGATTCTTGTCTGGAGCATCCTCACGGAAGGAAGTGTGATCGTAGTAGAAACCAAGAAGTGATCTACTGTCAGACGCATTGACATTGCGACACAAGGCTTCTACTTGACTGCAAGATGCATGAACAAAGATAAACGAAGGGAGCAATGGCTTTGTCACAATGTGTTTCTTTCCTTGCTTCCTTACTTCTTTATATCGCAAAGGAACATAACATTCAAGTCCTTTAGTTTCTACAAAAGCTTTAGCTTTGATGATACGTCCATACGATACACGAAGAACATACCATTGCGTACTTTGGGTAGGCACATTTTCTACCGACACCCCATCTTTGACATCATCAGAAATGGAGGGCGTACAAGAGGTAAGTCTTGCACTTGGACACGATGAGCCTGTGTCGGTAGGCTGCCCATTATACAATGAAGCGTCAGCCGTTAAAGGCTGTTTGGTGTTATCTTCCAATGTTATTGCTCAGAGGTTAGATTAAACCAATAGACTTTCTTTTGATAGAATTGTCAATTGTTAATTACAAAGATAAAGAATCTTATTCAGATGAAAGAATAAATAATTGGAAATCTTTACTTCTAGCATCACATTTCTGTAATTTGAGGCGATTTTTGGTAATTAACGCTACAGATCGCCTCTCATTGTCATTATCTGGATAAACCTTGTGACTTCTTTTTTGCTAGTGCTCCTAACCCCAACTTCTGTGTTCCGTCCCAATTAGTGAGTTGGTCAGCACAACCATTGGAACCTCCGAGTGAAACGTATGTATCTGCGCTGCACGACATGTAATCAATGAACGAAAGGAAGTTCTGAATGATGGGTTCGTTGTAAACAACCTCATCGGTAGCAAAGATTTTTGTCCAGTGTGCGACACATTCTCTCCGATAGTTGCCACAACCATTCCAATCCATGCTCGCGAGAAATCTTTCAACGGCAAATTTGGATCCTTGTGGAGAACGAATCGTAATGTTGGATTTTGTGGCAGTAGCCATAATACCATAATAGATTGCTTTGGCTTCTTTCTCATCGAAATCTATTCTGCTTGATTGCGAAAAGGCTTTGAGCTGTTCATGACCTTCACTAATGAATCGGTCAAGTATATCTTGGAATCTGTCTTGTCTTGCCTGTTCCTCACGTTTTGCCTCCGCTTCTTGTTCCTTGCGTTCTTCCACACGTTTAACAGCTTCAATTATTTCTGGCTGCTTTGTCAGGTCGTTCCATTGAATAACCAAGATCTTGTATTTCTCCCATAGAGTATTGTAATCAATCTTGAGTTTTGTAATGTCCTCGTTTTTTGAAGCTAATTGGGTATTGAGCCTTTCTATAACGGCATCCTTTTGAGCGGTTACTCGTCTGACTGCGTTCTCGTCAAGTTGCGATATGCGTTGCTTCACCTCCGTATTTTTGGCCTTTAGCATATCATTTTCATTCCACAATGCCTTGTTCTCTACAATCAGTTTGTTGAGTTGCTGCATATAGTAAGTGTATGTCTTGTTGACAGACTTGCGTACACCTTCATTCTGTTTGTCACGTTCTGCATTGATGGCTGCAACAAGAGCTTTGATAGCTGCGTTGATGTTGTTTACACGCTCCTCACGCCACGCCTTTTGTCCGATAATAGTAGGAATTGGGATGGCAAGTTCTTTCTTTACGGCATTCATCGCTTCTTGAACAGGAACCTTGATGTTGAGAAAAGGAATGGTCAGCTCCTTCTTGTCGATTGTTGCAAGCACAGCATATTTCTCCACTTTGTCAAGAGCAACTTTCGCCTGACGTTCCGCCTCAAGTACCACCTTGTTTTTGTGCTTGCGTCCCCGTTTCTCTTCCTCTGAAAGTTCATCATAGGAGAAGCCTCTTGCCAAGCCATACTTATGCCCTACCTTGTTGTAATAGTCGGTATGAAGTTGTGATAAATACTGTGACTTATCCTTTGCTCGCTCTCCCCACACTTTGGCATAAGAGACCCTTTCAACAACACCCTTTGCAACTTCCGATTTTGTGTAGTTGTCACGTTCTTCTTTTGGAAGTGCTCTCCATTCCTTTGTAGAGAGAACCTTTTCTGGATTATCCTTGTGAATGTACCTGCTTCCGATGCGCCCACGTTTCCTTACTTGTTCAACAGGCACGGTCTGCACATGGGCATGGATGCTTGTCTCGTCACAATGCACATCAAAGCCGATGACATTCTCTTCTCCCCATTTCTCACATGCAAAGCGGTAGGTGTCCAATGCCCAGTCATAGATGCCTTTTTGTAATGTCACATTGCTGTGGTCAGCATTTGGATCTGACGTATTGAGTTTCTTTTCACCAAAGGCAAGCCTGTTAAGCACATCATGGTCACCACTGAAGATGATGCCGACAGTGCAGTTAGGACTGTTCCTTGAAACTTGGTCGGGACGCTTGGCATCCATATACGGCTTGAAGCCAAGTTCATCAAGTCTGTGCTGCAAGCGTTCATGCAACGGCACAGACTGGGAACCAAGAGGCACAATCTTTCCACCCTTGACTATCTCAAAGTTGAGTCTCTTGCGTGAGTAGTTATAATGGTTGTTCTTGTCTATGTCTGCGTTTTTTAGTTGGTAACGCTTCTCGTCCCAACCTCTGCGTTCCGCCTCGTTGCCCACTTGGGACGAGAACGATTTCTTGTCTGTGCCTACATGGATGGCGGCACGTGGTATGTTTCTTTCCATAAGAATCTTGTTTGAGTTTGTAACATTGTTATAGTATGACTGATGACAGGTCTCGGGCGGAGCCTGAGCATAATAGAAGGACTTTTTAAGTGAACAGCGTCAGCAGGTGAATCTAAAAGTCCCTATTATGTTCATGGACTTTTGCAAAAAGTCGGCTCCCTCACGAAAGACTGCCTCTATCCTTGACTGTCCGCCATCTGTGCGTTTTCTGTCCGGTAGGTTGGATTACGATAGACCACCTTTGTCATCATCTCGTTGAGTCGGTCGGCAATTCGGTCACCATATCGCTGACGGATTTCCTTGGGCTCAAGGTTTGTGGTGAAGACCGTGAACAGTTGAGCGTCATACCGCATAGCCAAGAGTTCTTTGATGGGATAAATGAAATTGCCGTAGTCCTGCACTTCAGCAGGTTCAGTACCAATATCGTCTATACCTAATATATCAGCTTCCGCCAATTTGCAAAACTTATTATAGTCCGTCTTGCGGATTTGTACAATCTGCATGGCATTGACAATGGTAAAACTATAGTAGTTATCAGAACTATGTCCAGCATTAGGCGATATGTTCGGTTTGAGGATTTCCAATCGCCTGACAAGGTTCTGCAATGCCTTGAGCATTGTGGTCTTGCCGTTGCCGCATCCGCCACATAGAACGATTCCGAACTTTGCAGTGTTTGCAGTCAGGCAATTGGCTACCTGTTTGAGTTGCTCTTCAACAAAACCATTATAGATAAACCTGCGATAGCGGAGCTGTACTTCCATGATATATGCTGCCAGAAGATATTCGTATGCTTGCTCCTCCAACATAGGCAGTCTAAAACGCCCCGTCATAGTCCGTCCCTTCCGCAGGAACTGGACAAGTCCTGCGATTTTCTTTTCGTTTGCTATTTCCATATACACCTCCGTTTTTACTGTCAAAAATCTCACACCTTCCATTTATAAAAGAATCTTTGCTTTGGTGTTTGTCTTTATCTTTAATATGTGTCAAGTCCTGTGTCAAACCATGCGTCAAGTTATCCGTCAAGCCTACTGTCAAGCCTACTGTCAAGTTATCTGTCCATTCAAGCAGTGTGTAATTGGACGGTAGATGGCGGGATTTGCCTTCTGTAAAAGTGATAAGTTTGCGCTCGGATAGATGCTTCCGTGCCGTGATGACAGTTTGCCTTGATAGGCGCAAGTCTTCACATATTCTTGTTGTGGAGCACGCAAACGGCATTTTCCAATACCGCTTGTTGCTCTCGTTCACAAGATAGGCAAACAAGGCTATCTCACTCGCTGGCATTGGCGACAACAAAGCAGAGCGCCAAAGCTGGTTCATGTATTCGATATACGTCATACGCTCTCTTTACTATCGTTGTCGTAAGCATTAGGCAAGTTCTTGTCCACTTTACTCTTCCGTTTGCAATAGCCAGCAACAGTTTCGTTCATGGAGCGAGCGTGTGTAATGGCTTTGACTGCCGAGGCAGGGTACATGTTCTTGTTGCCAAACTTGATGTGTTGCAAGTAGCCTGTGCGATGCCACTGCCATAGAGTAGCAGGACATACATTGAAAATTTTGCAAACCTCCTCTGTCGTAAGAAAGGTTTCCTCAGATTCTTCCTTGCGAGCAGACGTAGCTTGTTCCTCCCATTCCTTGCGTGACTGCGCCAAGAGAGCATTTGCAAAATGGTGAAGGTCTTCGGGAGTAACGGTTAGTGCTACCTGTCCTCCCATCTTTGTCAATGACATGATGTCAACCATATTTTTTCTTTTGATATTCGTTATACATACGCTGTCTTGCTCGTAAACCAGGATGCTCTTTCTCGCAGCGTGATAAAAAAGAAACACCGCCAATCCGCTGGTTTGTCGGATTGACGGTGCAAAGGTATATGGCTTTTGACGGCTCTCGATGAGATTTGAATAGGCAGTAGGATGCGACTACTATTGACTACTCTTTGTTAATGGAATTAACGTGACAACATCAAAAATCCTTAGCCAAATGCTGTTTTACGTTTGACTAAGGATTGTAAATGGTAGCAGATTGTCAGAAACGAAATATGCTGCGACAATATGCAATAATCATAGAAAGGAAGTTCTTGCGTCCTAATTTGCGGTCGTAGAAGTGCACCTTATTTTCATTGGTGACATTGTAGCCTATGGCATTTCGTAAAGACCTTCTGTGATACTTGATTTTCTCCTCAACCTGTTTCTTGACAGCATCGGACTCGTATTCCAAGTTTATATGATACTTACTGAAATACTTGTCGAAACTACTTTTCTTTAGGTTGAACTCATCGACCAGCAGACTGCGAGGAATTGTTGGAAACAATATGCCGTCCTCTATTGCACAATGGATAATGACGGCTGCATCATCTGGATGTTCACCTCTGATAAGCTGGTGAAGTCCGTACTGGATAGCATAGTATTGGGCTGCGAATGGAGTATATTCAATAAGTTTGGTCGGACGTTCTTCATTCGACACCCCACGAATAATCTTCAAGAACCCTAATACCATCTTTTGGGTAATGCCATCAAAGTGCTTCCGTATCAGTTCCTTGGTCAATGCCTCCATCTCGTCATAATGGCAGTTTCCTCTAATGGCAATATATTTGAGTGTCTTGTAGATTGAAGGTTTCTTTGCCAATTCTTCCCAAGGTGTAGTTTGGTATGACATAACAGCAAGAATGGTCATGCCGAAGGCTTCAAGACTTGGCTTTTCGACATTCTCGTTCACTTTCGTTCCATCGAACTCTTCCTTTATGAGCGAAAGCATGAACCTAACGTTCTCTTCTGTTATGTTGCGAGGCTTGCCGAACTGCTGTTCAAGATCCTCGCCGAGTTCGTTTATGTTCATGCCTTTCGGTAATTTAACTGTCTAATTTGCTCGTTGAGCATTGACAACTTGCTTATCAGTTCATCAAAAGAAGGCACCTGTCCGAAAATCATGTGCTCACACATGAACTTATAGTCATCTTGCCATAGTCTTGCAATATCATCGTTGGGCACAATACATAATGTGGCAGGATATAGCTCATCATAGTTGAAGCCCTTAAGTCCGATGAACTTTCTGCGATGTTCAAGTACCGCCTTATACAGGGCTTCGTTGTGGATTGCACGGTCAGCAATTTTGTTTTCAGAATCCATCATCATTGCCAAATCATATATATGGCGAGACATACGCTCCACTCTGACCTCGCTCTTCCTGAACTCTTCATGCAGCAGGAAAACCTTTTCAAGGAAAGTACGCTCGGGGATGACAGCGTTTACCTCAAATGGCTTTTCTGCAAATGGAGCTTTGCTGAAATGGGCGTCAATAGCAGCGTTGATTGCTTTTTTCTCAATAGGCTCCATCATCGATCTGCCGCTGATTTCTATCTTTACCGTATTCTTGATATATGGTGATACTTCATACAAACTATGATAGGTTATTGCTATCACTTCTGGGTCTGTTGTCGTGACTGGTGTGATTATAACATCCACAGAAAAAGCATCTGTTCGTATGCCTAAATCCACTAAAGCCTTCCTTACATCATACTGCATCTTCTCTCTTACAAAAGAACAGGCAGCTCGACGTAGTCTGTCGCTGATTTGGGTCTTCGACAATTCACCGCTGAAACCAAGAAACTCTCTGCTGAGTGCAATATCCACGTCTTCGGAGAATCTGGCTATCAAGTTCCAGCATTTGCTGAGACTTGTACCTCCTTTGAAAGCAATATGTTCTGCATATGGCAAAGTATGAAGGGCTTTCAACACCTGCGTTACCCACCAGTCCTTTTCGATGCTTGACGGTGGCAATCCTGTCTGCAATGCCACGGTATTGATAGCTTCACGTTGTCTATCTTCTGGTATGTCTATGAATTTCATCGTACAATTAATATTTTGCGCACCCATGCAGGGGCAAGTTTTATATCATGGTTGAAATCGTTGTCGTTTACATTCTTTGCGTGCTCAACAAGCACGTTGCGTTCCTCGTCGGTTATTTTGTTCTCGCCTATGGCGCGCATGGCTGTTACAACAAGCATCATCAGCTCTGATTTATAGGCAAAGTTCTTGCCCGAAGAAGAATGCTTGAACAGGATGCCACGCCCGTTTCCGATCTTTATCCTACGTGGTGCGCCGTTGGTCAGGAACACGACATTCATGGGCATCTGTGTGGACAATCCGAGACGATTCAAGGCATATGCTCCCATAGGTACAATCTTAGCCTTGTCTCGTTTGGCTATAGCCTGGGCAATGTCTTCAACAGACGGATAGATAATGCCAAGTCCATATTCCTTGTCCTCTTTGGGGTAATAATAGATACCATGAGCCAGCCGCACCAACATTCCGTCGGTGTACATTCGATGGAATGTTGACTTCACGGCTGATGGTGTTCCGCAGTCTGCATAGTCTTGTTGAAAGACTATCGAACCACGTCCTTTTCCTCTAAGCCTCATTTCTATCTTATTTACAGTGCTTTGGCTTGATGTCTGTACCATATTTTTGAAACCTTTTTATTATATTTTTGGTTCTTGTTCGTCTGCAAAGGTATAGTATTTTCTTCTAAACGCCAACGTTTTTTATTGAATATCCGTTTTTGAAACGCAATTTTGGCAAACTCGCAATAAGTCAGTCTATCAATTTCACCAGCTCACGTTTCATCTCGTTGTCGATTTCTCTGTAACGTGCAAAGGCTCGACTGCCATCTGTGTGTCCCGAAAGAGATGCAACAAGATTTGGATCTTTCACCTTCTTGTATAGGTTGCCGATGAACGTCTTTCTTGCAGTGTGGCTTGTCGCAATATCGCAGATTGGTTTCTGTATAGGCTCACGAGTCTTGTTGTCAATAACAGTCACCATGCGGTCAATGCCGAGCAGTTTCAGAATTTTCTTAATCTGACGGTTGTATATGTTCTGATTTATCTTTGGCAACAACCTCGTTTCAAGGTCTGCATATTTAGCGAGAATCGCTTTCGCCTTATCATTGAGCGGTACTCGGATGGTGCGTGGTTTGTGGTTCTTTGTCTTTTCAGCAATGTATTCCACAGCACCATCAACGATGTTGGCACGTGTCATCTTTTCAAGGTCTCCCACACGGCAGCCGATGAGACAATGAAACATGAATATGTCACGATATACTTGTGTGGATGGCGTTTCGTTACTGAGGTCGGCATAGTAGACTTTGTCACGCTCTTCAAGTGTAAGATAAAATGGAGGGCTGTCCAGCACCTTAGGCATCTCAAAGGTTGCGAAAGGGTCGTTTGTCGTAATATTATGCTTCAAACACCAGTTCACAACCGTGCGTATTCTTCTGAATATAGTATTGATGGAATTTTCCGTTAGTTGGCGTGGTTTGAAACGCTCCTCTATGTCATCGAAGATTTGAGGATAATGTTCATAATATTCAGCCTCGTTTACCAGATATTTATGAAACTCACGCAAGTCATCGGCTGTTATGGCATCAAGTCGCATGGTGTAACCTCGTCTACGCATGATTTCCCTTTGGAAACGCTCGAAGTGCTGCAGCTTACGTACGTTATGCTCATGATGCCTTATGGATTCCTTTTCCATCGGATGGTTCTCGGCATACTGTTGGCATTGATACACAAGACTGTATTCGTCACCTTTTCTGCCTTGGCGGATGTTGATGTTAGGATGATGAAACTCCTCAATAACACCTTTTAGCCAACGGCTGTCCGCTCCATGATAATATTGTGCGGATATAAGTGCCGTCAAGTCCTGCACGGCTTTGTCGAATGCTGTGCGCTTTGCCTCCGCTACAAGAGCCACACGTGTCTTGTAACCCTGCCGTTCCGCGCTCCAATGATTAGGATTGATGGATAACTCGCTGACAGCCTTGATGTCAATCTTGCCGTCACGCACACGGAAATAAACGTGCGCCTGATCGGTTATGTTGTTCTTTGCCGAGGTTTCTCGGATGAATGCTGTTACTTTCATGCTACTCTATATATAATGATGTATAACTGGTAGATTGTATAAACGTTAGTTGATGAGGTTGACAAGATTTACTTTCGTTTCCTCATCAATCTCTCTGTATCTGGCGAAAGCTCTGCTTCCGTTTACATGTCCTGTCATGGAACTCACAAGCTCGGGGTCTTTCACTTTCTTGTATAGGTTGCCGATAAAGTTGCGTCTTGCCATGTGGCTTGTAGCGACATCACATATTGGCTTCTGAACCTCCTTTCCTGTGACGGTGTCAAGGATAGTAACCATTCTGTTAATGCCACATTCTCGAAGCACGGCACGGATGCCATCGTTGTATTGATACACTTGCTTTGTCGGCAGAAGCTTTTCTTGCTTGCCATCGTAACGTTTTAATATTTCCATAGCCTTTGTGGTAAGCGGGACGCTCACGGTCTGCGACCGTTTGCGCATGGTCTTGTGTGGAAGATACTGCAATATGTCACCGACTATATTGTCTTTGGTAAAAGAAAACAGGTCTCCGACTCTACAACCCACCATTGATTGGAAGATGAACAAGTCACGATACACTTCTAACTCTGGCTTGTTATGTAGGTTTGCATTGTAAACCTTGTCACGTTCTTCTATCGTCAGATAAAAAGGTGTGCCTTGCACGGCTGCAGGGATAGTGAATGCATCGCATGAGCGGTTTGTTGTAAACCCCATCTTGATGCACCAATGCCCAACAATACGCAGATGATGCATGATACCTATAATCTGTGTGCTTGACATCTGCTTGGGAGGGTGCATGTCAAGGCTGAACTGTTTATAAAACTCTGGGTAGTCATTGTAATGAATATATTCGTTTATGACATACTCTCTAAAATCAAGGTAGTCTTCGGGACGGATAGTCTCGCAATAGAGCGTGAAGCCTTCCTTTCCCTCTATCTCCCTCTTGTAGGCTTCATAGCGTTGAAGCTTCTTGATCGTTGGTTTATAAACGAGTGCTGATTTCGGACTCATGGGATGTTCCGCAATGTATTGTTCCATTCTCGAAACAACTGTAGTCAATGTCTCTGTTGACTTTGAAGTTGGATTGACACATTCGTCAATAACATTCTTCATCCATGCAACATCAGCAGTCGCAGAGTTATACTGCTCGCTAAGAGCCGTTGTAATGGTCTGCACCAAAAACTTGACTTTCTTCTGCTCGTCAGATGGTAATTTCTTTGTCCTTCGATAGGAAAGTGCATCATTGTCCCAATAGTCAAGCATAACCTCAATGTCGGAACGGACTTTGATGTCAACATCCTTATCTCGGAGTCGAAAACAAAGATTGGCTTTTGCAGGAGCGTCTTTGTCTTTGGTCTTGCATTCCTTTGTGATGATGGTAATCTTCATGTTCCTATGTTTTTTATTTCAGCCACAAAGGTAATATCTTTCCCGTAAATGTTCCCACATATCCCCAATTAACTATGATTCGTTTAAATCTATTTATGATTTGGTTTTTGCACTTTCTTTCCTTATTATCAGTTATTTGCAGGTATTATCGTCAAAATTCATCAAGTAGAATCATTGTTGTTTTAGTATATACAGTTTCCACGCTTTTTTCATTGAAAACTTAATGGCTATAGCTACTTCTGGGAACAAGTCAGCGAAGTAAATGATAAATATGGAAAGTCAATTCATTGTATTCAATACAAAGACGGAACTTTTAAGATTAGATGTTTCCAAAATTGTTTATTTCGAAGGAGATGGCAATTATACACAGATTGTTACTATTAACAAGCTGAAGGCTGTTGTTTGTTTGAATTTGTCTCAAATGGAGAAGTATTTGGCAGAGCATCTTGTAGATTGCAAGAGTATTTTTATGCGAGTGGGTAAGCGCTTTATCATCAACACTGACTACATCTATCAGGTCAATACGCAAAAGCAACAGTTGATATTATCAGATTATGAGCATTTTGCTTTTGCTTTAGGTATTTCTAAGGAAGCCTTAAAGCAAATGAAGGATTTACTCATAACTAAAAAATAAGCTAATCAAGCAAAGAATTTTATGGAATTAATCATCGGACGTGATGCTAGTACATCTCAATTGAGAATAACGATGGGACAACAATCCAAGACTTTTGGGGGTGTTGGAAGTGTTCCTATGACTGTGAGCCGTCAACATTGTAGTTTGACCATTAATCCTGATGGTTCTTATAGAATTGCGAATCTAAAACCTCAGAATGTTACTTTTGTCAATGGAGTGGAAATAATGGCAAAGACTATCATGGAAAAGGATAAAATAGAACTTGGTCCAAGCAAATTTTCGGTTAGTTGGGATTGGATAAAGAGTTTTGTTCCTCAAATGGTAGATTTTCGTCCATTGCAGCGTGTTTGGGAAGAATATGATGAACATAAACTTGATCAGCAAATTGCTGACCGCAAGTTTAATTCTCTTCGTGGCATTACTGGTTTGATTACCATGGGAGCCATCGCTTTGAGCATCATTTTTCCTGAATTTAGAGAGACTCCTCTTTATATAGGCTTGTATATCTTAGGTATTTTGATTTCTGTAGGCTTTACAGTAAAAGCATATAAGGATTCTTCTAAGGGACCGTTAAGGCAGAAGAAGTTGACCGAGGAGTTTCAGCAGCATTATGTTTGCCCTCATTGCCATCACTTCCTGGGCTTTCAGTCTTATGAAGTTTTAATGCAGAATGAGGCTTGTCCTTATTGCAAGGCTAAAATCAAAAAGTGATTTTGTACAATAGAAGATAGGTTTTGTGTAATGAGCACAAAAAAAGTACCTATCTATTTGTTATTTCACTATATTTGCACCAGTTATAATTTTAAAACGTATGATTATGGCACAGAATGAAGAAACATTGTATTTCAATAATACACATCCTGAAGTTAGACAGGAAAGTAAAGATAAAACTCAGAACGCTGCTGATAAGGCAGCTTGGAAGAAAGTAGCGGTAAGTGGAGCTGCTGGTATCTTGTTAGGTGGAAGTGCTATGTATGCCACAGATGCCTTTGCTGCAGGTACAGAAGAAGCTCCCGATACAAAACCGGAAGGGGAGAATCCATCGGAAGATGCTGCTGCAGCTAATGATAATGCCTCTATCAAGGTAGCTGAGAGTCATGATGAGCAGAGCTTTAAGGAGGCATTCGATGCCGCTAGAGCCGAAGTAGGTCCTGGTGGCGCTTTCCATTGGCATGGTAATATCTATAGTACTTATACCGAGGATGAGTGGAACAACATGACAGATGCAGAAAAGAACGACTATGCTGAGGCTGTAAAGCCAGAAGTACGTGCAGAAGAAATGAATGCTGCTCCTCATCAAACTGAAGATGTTGCTATGGTAGCTCATTCTTCTCATACAGACCAGGATGTATCTGTTGCTCACAATGATGCAAATTTGCATCAGGCAAGTGATGTGCAGGTGGCTGATGACCAAAATGCAGATGTTCATTTGGTTAATGCGGGTGAAGTTCAGCTTGCTGATGGCTCCATGGCTACAGTGGGTGTCTTCGACGTGGATGGTCAGGAAGTGAGTGTGGTAGATTTTGATCAAGATGGAAATCCTGATGTTGCGATTTGTGATGCCAATGGCAATGGAAGTATTGACGTTGGTGAAGCAGTTGATTTGCATACAGGACAAGTGATTACTCCAAGTGGTAGTAATTTCGCTGATGCCGGAGTTGATGATTCTGCTGATTCAAATCTCCAAACTGCATCCTTGGAGAATCCTGATGTTGCTCCTGATATGCCAGACTATATGTCTGATGCTGATATTCAGATGGCATAAACATTGATTAAAATAGATGGTGGCAATGGAAATTAAAAGAATCAAATGTCCGAGTTGCGGTGTATTGCTTGACGTGAGAAATTCTCAAAACGAAGCGGTTAAGATGATTACTTGTCCTCAATGTAAAACTCAGCTGAGAGTGATGTTCTCACAGCAACATGCTACAACTCCGCAATCTTTTGGGGAAACAGAATATGTTGGTAACAGCAATGGTGAGACTCAGTATGTGAATCGAGATAATGGAGAAACTCGTTACGTGGGGCATTTCTCTTCTCAATCTGATGAAACAATCCTTGCAGGCAAGAATGAAGAGGTTTCTCCTGGTTATTTGCTCTATGGTGGTCAGAAGTATCCGTTGGGGTTCGGCAATAATGTAATAGGCCGCAAGGCTACTACTTCGCAGGCAACTGTACAGATAGCTACTGATGATAGATATATGAGTCGTCAGCATCTTGCCATCCAGGTAATTAAGGCTTCTACAGATAATGTTAGGGTTGTGGTGTCTAACTATCATAATAAAAATGCCAGTTATGTGAATGGACAATTATTGAACGAGGGTGACCAGCTCGTCTTGTCAGAAGGAAGTATCATCAAGATGGGTAACACAACCGTTGTTTATCATCAAAAATAAAGCTAACAATGAGAATCAAGATATATCAGCCTTTAGCTATCCATGAGTTGGGTAAGAGGGCGAACCAGGAAGATAGCATCTATCCAATAGAGGGCAAAGCAACGGAGAATGACCGTTTGTTTTTACTCTGTGATGGTATGGGTGGACATGAGCATGGTGAGGTGGCAAGCCAAAGTATTTGCAAAAGTCTTTCTTCGTTTTTGTTGCAGCATGCAGTTGCTTCCGAAGGTTTGGAAGATAAGTTGCTGTCTGATGCTTTGGCGTATGCCTACGAAGAACTGGATAAACTGGCTATTGCGGGAGATTCCCGTCAGATGGGAACAACTTTAACTTTGCTGTATTTTCATAGTAATGGATGTACGGCAGCCCACATTGGAGATAGTAGAATATACCATCTCCGTCCATCTTCGCATACCATATTATATAAGAGTCGTGACCATTCCCTGGTGTATGATCTTTATCAGGCAGGTGAGTTGACCTATGAGGAGATGAAGACATTTCCACAGAAAAATGTCATCACCCGTGCGATGATAGCTGGAGACAGAAATCATCCAAAACCTGATGTTATCCATATTTCAGATATTCAGCCAGGTGATTACTTCTATATTTGTTCTGACGGCATGTTGGAGCAGATGGAGGATGAGGAACTGTTGGATGTCTTCTCCGCGAATGTTAGTGATGAAGAAAAACGACAGATTCTGATTTCTGAAACCTCAGATAATAAAGATAATCATTCAGCATATATTGTACATATCAAAGAGGTGAGTCATGACGAGGCTGATGTGAGCCTTGTGAATGAAGAGCCTACGGCTAAATGCAATGCTTTGAATATCAAACCTAATGTGGAAGAGGTGAGTGCTTCTCCTGATGTTGAAGTCGTTAAGCCTGCTGGTACACCGCCGCCTGTTCCTGATAGTGTAATCGTTGAGATGATGAATAGGCAGAAAAGAAAGAAACTCCTGTTTGTTGCTTTCATGGCAATAGTGGTGTTGGCTGTTGTAGGAATGTTTGGTTATGGCTACTATAGCAAGCATAAAGCAGAGGCTGCTTTGCTTGATTCTCTTCATGAAGATTCTATAATGACCGTGAAAGAGTTTAATAGCCAGCAAGAGTCAAAGACAGATACAACAAAACCAGATTCAATAAAGTAAGATACAATAAAAAATGGACGAACTAAATAATCAAAATATGCTCCAAGTAGGAACCATCCTACACGGAACTTACAAGATAGAAAGCTACTTATCATCTGGTGGCTTCGGCAACACCTATTTAGCAAAGAACATCGAGTTTGATGAGACTTATGCCATCAAAGAGTTCTTTGTAAAGGGTGTGTGTCAGCGTGATGGTAATAGCACTACTATTAGTGTAAGCAATGCCGAGAATACCAATAGCTTTGAGCAACAGCGAGAGAAGTTCAAGAAAGAAGCTCGCCGTCTCCGTAGTCTCAGTAATCCTCATATTGTAAAGGTCTATGACCTTTTCGAGGAGAATGGTACTGCGTATTATGTGATGGATTATGTGGATGGGGAAAATCTATCTGTACGTTTGAAGCGTACCAATGCACCTTTGGCAGAGTCTGAGGTTCGCAATTACTTGAATCAGATATTGGATGGTCTTGAGGCAATCCATAACGAAGGTATGTTCCATCTTGACATCAAGCCTGCCAATATTATGGTGGATAGCCATTATGTGGTGAAACTTATAGACTTTGGTGCTAGCAAGCAACAAAGCTCGGCTGGTGGTGCAACGATGAGCACAGGCATCAGCTATACCAATGGTTATGCGCCAAGCGAGCAGATGGCGCAGAGTTATGACAAGTTTGGTCCATGGACAGACTTCTATGCCCTTGGTGCCACTTTGTTTAAGTTGCTTACCAATCAAGACCCACCATCAGTTAATGACCTTTCTGAAGACGAGACCGAGGACAAGCACCTTGCCCTCCCAATGTCAGGTGTCTCTGATGAAATGAAGAAGTTGGTGGTTTGGATGATGCAAGTGAATAGATTGAAGAGACCGCAGTGTGTTGGGGATATTCGTAACTTTCAGCAACAGTTTTCTTCTACGGCTTGTAGTAATTCAGAAGATACTGCTTATGCTAATCCTGCTACTGCTGATGAAAAGACTATATTTGTTACTTCAACGGAAAAACTAAAAGATAATAAAAATAAATATTTAGTGCTTAAAATTATAGGGAGTGGACTGATAGTGTTGGTCTTTATCTTTATGATAAGTTTATCTAATGGGCATAATCAACTCACAGGTATTCAAAGTGCAAAATCTACAGATTCTGTAAATTATACAAAAACAATCATTGATAAAATTGTAGCAAACATGGTTTATGTAGAAGGTGGAAGTTTTTGTATGGGAGATACAGATAAGGGTGTTGAAAAATATCTAAATAGTTTACCAGCCCATAGTGTTACTGTCTCTGATTTTTATATTTCAAAGTATGAGGTAACTCAGCGAGAGTGGAAGGCTTTGATGGGGAATAATCCATCAAATCATAAAAACGATGATGCACCTGTTGATTGTGTAAGTTGGTATGATTGTCAAAAATACGTACAGAAATTGTCGGAAGCATCAAATCGGGTGTTTAGATTGCCAACAGAAGCAGAATGGGAATATGCAGCACGTGGTGGTAATAAAAGTGAGGGGTATATATATGCTGGTTCGAATAATATTAATAATGTAGCATGGTATTTTAAAGGAGAATGGGATGATCCTCATCCTGTAGGGAAGTTGTTGCCAAATGAATTAGGCTTGTATGATATGACTGGAAATGTTTGTGAATGGTGTTATGATTGGTATGCTAAATTTTCTGCTGTACCTCAAGTCGATCCAGTCGGTCCTTCAGAGGGTAAAGAAAAAGTAGTACGTAGCAGTGATGTTGGTGTTGGTATTGATTGTTCTCGTATTTCTGGACGTATCAATGACGTTCCTGGAAAAAAGACAATTGGTCTTGGCTTTCGAGTTGTAATGTTAAAATAGAATTTATATGGAAAAAGTTTATCATTATACAAAAATAAAGAATATTGAAGGTATTATAAGAAATGATGCAATTCATTTATATTCTGCATTCTTTCGCAAGTATGCTAAAGAAGATTACTTGTGGATAAAGAATAGTTCGAAGGATGTTGTTAAAGAAATTTGTAAGGAACAGAATTGGCCTTATGATGAAGAGGTGTTAACGTTGAAACCATACTTTATAAGTTTCTGTTTAGACGAAAATAGTTCATACATGTGGCAAAACTATGCAGATGCAGGTAAGGGGATAAAGTTGATTTTTAATAAAGAACTTTTGAAAAAATGCAATCATTTGAATCCTAAAGGAAATGGCGACTATATTCCTGCTATAGAAGCAACTTTGCCATGTATTTATATAGAGAATAAAAGTTTTCTAAAGAAACAATTGATGGACAACATTAATATTGATGATTTGCAGTCTTGGGATTATTTTGACAGATTACGTTTTCTTGTTTCAGCTATTAAGCAAACGAAGCCATATGCAGAGGAGCAAGAATATCGTCATGTGCATCTTGATTTGGTTGAATCTACGGCAACTTATAATAATGGAAATTTCTATTTTCAAAATAATGAAGGACCAATTGAAAAAAAAGATATGGGGATTGAGATACTTTTTCCAAAAGAAATATTGGTAGGTATAGAACTTGGTCCGAATACTGTGCAAGAGGAACTATGTCGTGTGCAGAATTATGTCAAATCAATAGGTTATGATTCTCGTATTGTTACAAGGCGTAAATTGTGAATTTAGAATAATGAATGTTCAGACTTATAAAATTGATATACAATGAATGTTGTAGGTAAAGCAAAAGAAAACGCTGAGGGTAAGGTTACCGAAGCGTTAAACCAAGTTGTAGCAGATGCTTATATGGCAGGTTACAATGCAGGCTATCAAGATGGTGTCGATAAAGTAGCTAAAGAGATCGTATCGGAGGAGACTGAGTTTGTTGACTTAGGACTTCCGAGTGGAACATTATGGGCTTCGGATTATGTAAAAGATGGGGATGAGGTGCTGTTCTTACCATATTCTGAAGCTCTGAAATATGATATTCCGACAAAAGAGCAAGTTGATGAACTTCGAGAGTATTGTGAAATCAGTATAAAATACGATGAAGACGATAATTATGTTCATATAGTACTTGGTCCTAATGGAAATTCAATTGTATTTAAAGGGCATGGTTATAAAACTTTTGCTGAGTTGAAAGATACTAAGACGGCATATTTTTGGCAAGTATATAATAGCGATACACCAAAAACTGTTTTTGTTCCATACCTAAGTGCTCCCTATATAAATGCGGAGTATTTGTTTCCTGGTTATAAGATACCAATATGGACAGTAAAAAAATAAGGAGTTGTGAAACAACTATGCAATAACGCCATTCTCTGCAATGGCAAATACAAAATTGAGCGAGTGCTCGGTCAAGGTGGTTTCGGAATCACCTATTTGGCTAAGCAGAAGGTTTCTGTAGCAGGTGCCTTGGGCACGATTGATGCAGAAATCGAAGTGACAATCAAAGAATTCTTTATGAAGGAACTCTGTAATCGTGATGAAGCATCATCAATGGTTACTGTTCCTTCTACAGGAAGTGCGGATTTGGTGGAGAAGTTCCGCCTAAAGTTTATCAAGGAAGCGAAGAATATCTCTAAGTTGACTCACCCTTATATTATAAAGGTGTTGGATGTGTTTGAGGAGAATGGTACCGCCTACTATGTAATGGAGTACATCGATGGTGGCTCTTTGTCGGATTTGATAGAGAAGAAAGATTCTTTATCGGAAGAGGAAACCTTGAAATATACGAGACAGATAGCATCTGCCTTGCAGTATATCCATGCCCATAATATGAACCACTTGGATGTGAAGCCTGGCAATGTCTTGTTGCGACAGAATGGGGATGTGGTCTTGATAGACTTTGGTATGTCAAAAAACTATGATGTAGCTGGTGAACAGACTACGAGTAGTCCTGTTGGAGTGAGCGTAGGCTATGCACCTATTGAGCAATCTCGTGTGGGAGGATTGGGAATGTTCTCTCCAGAAACAGACATATATTCTTTGGGAGCTACTATGTTCAAGATGTTGACAGGTCAAACTCCTCCTGAGGCAACTGCTGTCTTTGATGAAGGCTTGCCGGAATTGCCGATGGGCATAAGTGAGCAGACGAAGCGAGTTATTGAAAAGGCAATGCAACCAAGAAGAAAGGAACGCTATCATAAGATAGAGGATTTCTTGAATGCACTGGGTATGGAGAATGTTCAGGTTGTTCATGTAAAAAATGAGAAGGTTCAATCTGAAGAGACTCAATATATGCCAACTGTGATTAAAAAAGATTCTGAACCGCAAGTGGTTGAACGTGTGCAAGAAAAGGTATCATCCCAACCGCTAGATGTTCCAAAGCCTAAATTCTTGAAAGAAGAAGATAAAGAGGCTACGATGTATATTACCGATTACATGGTTCAAGAAAGTAATATTGATACTTCTGATGTTGTCGATCTTGGACTTAGTGTAAAATGGTGTGGTTGTAATCTAGGAGCTACGAAGCCAGAGGAATACGGCTTGTATTATAGATGGGGTGATGGTATGAATGGATATACTCTTGATGGAGGCTCAAGTATTATAGAAATATCAGGTACCCAATATGATGCAGCTTATAATCTTTCGGGTGGTAAATTGAGAACACCTACTCGAAAAGAATTTAAGGAGTTGATTGATCGCTGTCGATGGAGTTGGACTACTTATAATGGTGCGACTGGTTGCAAGATTACGGGGCCTTCTGGTAAGAGTATTTTTCTGCCTAGTGCGGGAAGAAAGAGTGACTATGGCATCTATCGAAAAGATACATTTGGATATTATTGGAGTTCTAGCAAAGCTCATCACGTGAATGCCTATTATCTTTATTTTAATGAAGAAGATTCAGATTTAACGTATGAGCCAATTCTGACTCTGCGTTCAATAAGACCTGTTTGTAATTAGCAAGAATAGCGGGCAGAAATGTTTATTATCATTCTGCTCGCTAATAATAATGAGTTTGTTATGAAACGATTTTTATCCATAATAGTCATGTCTTTGTTTGGCATTTCGTTTTTGCCAGCAAGAACTTATATCGTTAGCGTGGGCATCGCCGATTATCCAGGTCGTCAAAACGACCTTCGGGTAAGTGCGAATGATGCCAAGACCATATCGGGTATCTTTACCAAGAATGGTAATGCTACGGTTGATTGTTTTGTCAATTCAGACGTTACGATCAAAAAGGTATGTACGGCAATGCGTAATACATTTGCCAAGGCTTCGCCATCAGATGCTATTATCCTATACTTTAGTGGTCATGGTGTGCCTGGTGGATTGGTGTGTTACGATGGAGTTTTGTATTACTCTTCCGTATTGAGCATCATGAGACAGAGTAAAGCTCAGCAGAAAATGATTTTCGTGGATGCTTGCTTTGCAGGGAAAATGAGAAATACGAATAAGAGGAATACTAACTATTCTAAAGAGAATGTGATGTTCTTTCTCTCTTCTCGTTCAACGGAGAAATCCTTAGAAACTCCAAGACAGACAGGTTTCAAGAACAGTCTGTTTACGGTGTTTTTGGAACGTGGCTTGCGAGGTGGTGCTGATACAGACAAGGATAGAGTTATCACGGCTAAGGAAATCTATAATTTCGTGCATCAAGGAGTAGTAGAAGCATCTGGGAATCGTCAACATCCAGTAATGTGGGGCAAGTTTAATGAGACTATGCTTGTAATAAAATGGTGATAGACCTTTGAGTCAATAATTGAAATATAGATTATGGTATTAACGTAAACGTGTAGAAGGTCTCTTTTGAAAAGGATTAGATTTACAATCAGTTATGTGTGGATAATTTCAGCAAAACGGATGCTTGATGAGTTTTATCAAGCATCCGTTTTGTAATTTCATACACCTGCAAGCCATTTCGTACATTTTAGCAATAGATTTCTTATAGTATCAGATATTTCAATTACCTTTGCATAAGTCAAACTACGCAGGTTATTTTAAGTTCACTTATATTGCGCTCGTTTGTATAACCTTTATTATAGAAGACAAATTGAAACAATAAAACAATGAAGAAAGGATTAAAATGTACTTTGATTTTCTTGGGTAGCCTGGTCGTTTTGGCTGGTATTGGTCTGGGAATCATGTATGTGGTGTCGCCATATAAGGTGAAGCGATGGTTAGGCATCGTTTCATCTTATTCTGATGTCTTCGTTGATAGATTGAAAGGGCAACCTTATACTCGTGGCGGGTATGACGGCATTGATGTGTCGAAACACAATGGAGTTATCAAGTGGAAGGAAATAGCGAAGAACAAGCGAATCAAGTTCGTTTATATCAGAGCTACACATGGTAAGGGATATGTGGATCGACATTATCGTCGAAATATCAGACTGGCTCGTAAATATGGGTTGAAGGTAGGATCTTATCATCTGATGTCTGCCGGCTCTTCAGTAACTGCTCAGTTCCGGGATTTCCAAAAGATGGTGAAGAAGAGTGAGCAGGACTTGATTCCAGTATTGGATGTGGAGGAGAAAGGCATCCAGGGAAGATGGAAGGGACGACAGCTGCAGGATAGCATACAGGTGTTTGCTGATTTAGTGAAGAAACACTATGGCAAGTATCCTATCATCTATAGCAACGAGAGCTTCTATAATAAGGAGATGGGGGCGAAGTTCAATCGCTATTATCTCTTCATCGCTAATTATAACTCCCGACAACCCTCTATTGACGGCAGAGGAAAGTGCAATATCTGGCAGTATTCAGAAACCGGACATTTGCATGGTATTGGAGAAAGGGTAGATTTAAGCAGATTCATGAATGGTACAACCATCAAGGATTTGATGCTATAGGCATTGATGATTTCATACACATAAGCGAGTATTTGATACAATCCACGTATGGATAGCATCATTACTTGCTTATTTTTTCTACTTTTGCATTATTATGAAGAAGTTATTGATTATATTGGGAATACTTGTTCTGCTTGTCATCGGTGTTCTTTTCGTTCCACCTATTTATAATAGGTTCACAAAACCGTTTTTTAAGAATACGATGGATGCTAAAGAGTGGTATCATCAGGTGGATTGTGAGAATCTGACGCAAGTAAGGGATTATTGCGACAGACGGGGATACAGTACGGATTACTACATTCTGGTGGATTTCTCCAAGCCATCTGGCAAGAAGAGATTCTTTATCTACGACTTGCAGCGTGGCAAAAGACTGATGAGCAGCTATTGCATGCATGGAAGCGGTAAAGGAAATACGGCTGCCCAACCAAAGTTCAGCAATAACCCAGGAAGTGGATGCACGAGTCTTGGAAGATATGTCATGATAGGAAAAGGTGGAATGAAGTTCAAGAACTGCGTTCGCCTTCGAGGGCTCGACAAGAGCAATTATCTGGCAGAAGCCCGTGGCATCCTGATCCATTCTGCTGGCAAGGTGACAAGATTCTCCGGTGAAAAGAAGTATATTCCGCTGGGAACAGAGAGCCGTGGTTGCTTTACTGTATCAAGGAGCTGCGTAGAGAAAGTGATGCAGATATACAAAGAATCTTCTAGGAGAAGACCGGTATTGATTTATGCAAAATACAAATAAAAAGAATATTCTATGAAGAAGTTATTGTTGTTTATAGTTGGAATCTTAATCCTGTTTTTAGCAGGTTGTTCCAATGGAAATCAGAGTCATGGCAATGAGGGAATGGGAGACAGCCTCCCTGCTGATCCTCCATGGGGTTATGTCATAGAGTTAAAGCCTTTGGGAAATTGTCTGATGACACCTTATACGATGCTATCAAGGCGACTTTTGACAATCGCGGTCTTACATACAATCCCGAATTGCAGTTGTTTACAGAAAGTTTTGCGACAGACGCAGCACGTATGGCACGTTGGAAAGTATTTCTGAAAAAGATACAATGGAAAGAAATGCTTGATTTCGGGACTGTTATGGAAGTAATAAATGAAAGGTTGCAGCCTATGGCTGAAAAATATTGGAAAAAGTAGTTTACCTTTTTGAATTGTTCTTTATTCCGATATTTCATACAGTTGGTAAGTTACGTTCTCCGCTTTGCCATTGGATAGGTGTATGTCGGAATAGTTTCCATCACTTTTGATGAAAACAATGTCCTCGGAAGCAATCCTAATGATTTCGGTGCTATTTGTTAGCGTCAGATATTCCATATGATATTCTTACAATTTGCAGACAAAGATAATGCAAACGAGCGCAATGAAAAAAGCCGTTAGACTTCCATGATGAGGTCTAAGGGCTTTTGTTTTTGCGTGCCCACGCAAAAAATCCTGCGTGCCCACGCATAAATTCATACGTCGGCAAGCAGAGTTTTGGGGCAGGGGGTATGTTTTTATTTTATATAAATAAATTTCCTATCTGGAAGACCAGAGCTGATATTACCCATGCTAATAGCGTGGTGTAGCCAGCGGCAAAACCAGCCCATTTCCAACTGCCCGTCTCGCCCTTGATAGCCGCGATGGTGGCTATGCAGGGGAAGTAGATCAGTACGAAGAGGAGGAAGCAATAGGCGGTGAGACTCGCTTTGTGGGCAGCCTCGGCATCACTGTAGCCGTAGGTCTTCTGCAGGTCGGCAGTCATCTGCTTCTTCAGTACCTCGTATTTGCCGTCCTCGTCGTTGTAGTCGCTGTCGTCGCCAAAGCTGTCGTTGTTGCTGTAGAGCACGCCCATGGTGGACGCCACGATTTCCTTGGCTCCCACGCCAGAGATGAGTCCTACGTCGAGTTTCCAGTCGAAGCCCTGAGGTGTGAAGACAGGCTCAATGGTCTTGCCTATTCTTCCGATGTAGCTCTGTTCCTGCTGTTGTTGCTGTTCCAACTCTTCGTTGTGGGGGAAGTATCCCAGCGCCCACACGATGATGCTTGCCACGAGGATGATTCCACCCATCTTCTTCAGGTACTGCTTGCCTTTCTCCCAGGTGTGTCGGCCTATGGCTTTCCAGGTTGGGAATCGGTAGGGTGGCAACTCCATGACGAAAGGCGTATCCTCGCCCTTGATGACGAAGCTGGAGAGCACGCGGCTCAGTATGACGGCAAGCAGGATGCCGATGAGATAGAGCGACACCATGATGAGCGAGCGATACTGCAGGGCGAAGAAGGTTCCTATCACCATGATGTAGATAGGCAGACGCGCCGAACAGCTCATCAGCGGCAGGATGAGCATGGTGATGAGTCGCGAGCGATGGCTCTCGATGGTGCGCGTCGCCATGACGGCTGGCACATTGCAGCCAAAGCCCATGATGAGTGGGATGAACGACTTGCCGTGAAGTCCCATCTTGTGCATCAACTTGTCCATGATGAAGGCAGCACGTGCCATATAGCCAGAGTCCTCCATGTAGGAGATGAAGAAGTAGAGGATGAGAATCTGCGGCAGGAAGACGATGACGGCTCCCACGCCTCCGATGACTCCATCGACGAGCATGTCTTTCACCGGTCCGTCGGGCATGCTGGTGCTGATGACTGTTCCCAACCAAGCCACTCCGTCCTCAATCCATCCCTTAGGCACCTCGCCCAGGACGAAGGTGGCTGAGAACATAATGAACAGGAGCAGTACGAAGATGGGAAATCCCACGTATTTGTTGGTAAGGATGCGGTCGATGAGATGCGTCACCTGATAGGTGTCTTTGGCCTTTCCCGTTTCGTAGCCAGCCTCCTGCAAGGCTCCGTGTATGAAGCCGTACTTGGCGTCCATGATGGCAGTCTCGCTGTCTTCCATGGTTTCCTCCTTGACGCGTCGTGCAGCCTCGTCGCGTGCGGCGAAGATTTCCTTTGCCGACTTGAGGTGGCTCACATATTCCTCGGCATGCTTGTCGTTCTCGAGTAGTTTGATGGAGAGATATCGGGTGGAGTAGCGCTGGCGGATGCTGTCATCGGCCTTCAGATATTCCTGTATGTGCTCGATGCCGTGTTCTATCTCGTGTCCGTGGTTGATGTGGATGTGGCGATAGTGGGCATTGGAGCCTTCGCGTCCCTCGTACATTTCGATGATGGTGTCGAAGAGTTGGTCTACGCCTCTGCCGTTCTTGAAGACGGTAGGAACCATAGGTATTCCGAAGAGTTCGCCCAACTTGTCGTAGTCGATGTTGTCGCCTCGTTTCTCGGTCTCGTCGAACATATTGAGAGCGCACACCATGCGGATGTGCATATCGATGAGCTGAGTGGTGAGATAGAGGTTGCGCTCCAGGTTGCTGGTGTCGATGACGTTGATGACGATATCGGGTGTGTGCTCGATGAGCTGCTTGCGCACATAGAGTTCCTCGGGCGAGTAGGCTGAGAGCGAATAGGTACCAGGCAGGTCGACAAGGTTGAAGTGATAGCCGTTGTATTCGGCTTCGCCCACCTTGGCGTCGACGGTGACACCGCTGTAGTTGCCCACACGCTCGTGTGCGCCCGAGGCGAAGTTGAAGAGGGAAGTCTTTCCGCAGTTGGGGTTGCCGATGAGCGCCACGTTGATGACATGGTGCAGACGGTCGGCCTCCTGTTCAGCCACGAGCATCTTGTCGCCCAGTGCCTGCTCGTCGGAGTCCTCAGAGTCGACAGCCTGCGAGTTGATGACCTGTTCGCGTTCTTCCTCGTCAGCGTGTTTGAGCTGTTTGTCTTTCTTGGCCTCGTTGACCGAAACCACCTCAATGTGGTCAGCCTCGCTGTGTCTCAACGACACCTCGTAGCCCATGATTTTGTACTTTACAGGGTCTTGCAGTGGGGCATTGAGCAGTACGTCCACCTTCTTGCCCTTGATGAATCCCATCTCGATGATTCTTTTGCGGAAGCCACCGTGTCCTGAAACCTTGACGATGACGCCGCTTTCGCCTGTGTTGAGTTCGGATAATTTCATATTTTTTATCTCCTTTTCTTCTTTTTTCTGTTATCGTGCGTGGCATGCAAACAGTGTGCCACGTCGTGTTGTGTCGTTTGAACTGCAAAAATACAAAAATATCTCGGCAACTGTATATTGATGCCTTATTAACGCGAAAAAAATACCTATAAATGATGAGCCTGTCATCAAATATAGGTATTTTCTCATTATTTATGATTATAGAACTTTAGTAAGTTCTCTGACTTCCTTATTTGCGAAAGTTGAGTTACAGGTTTCTGCCGTGGCAGTTCTTGAACTTCTTGCCGCTGCCGCAAGGACATGGATCGTTGGGGCGAGGCATGCGCTCTGCACGGTAAGGAGTGTGGTTGACCTGCTGTGCGCCCTCGCGTGTGTCGTGATGGGCAGCAGCCTGCTGTGCGGCACGCTCGGCACGCTCGCGCTCAGCGTCGATGTCCACCTTCTGCTCTACGTAGTTCTGCTGTGGGCGTTGCTCGGGTGCAGCCTCCTGTACGGGCTGTTCCTGCTCCATGACAGGAATCTGTCCGCGCATCAGAATGCTGGCGATGCGGTCGTTCATCTCGTTAATCATAGAGTCCCAGAGCTTCACACTCTCAAGCTTGAAGATGAGCAATGGGTCTTTCTGCTCGTAGCTGGCGTTCTGTACAGAGTGGCGCAACTCGTCGAGCTGGCGCAGGTTCTCCTTCCAGTCGTCGTCGATGATATGGAGCATGATGACTTTCTCCCACTGCTTTACCACGCTCTTGGCCTCGGTGTCGTAAGCCTCCTTGAGGTTGCAAGGAATGTTGTACATGCGCTTGCCGTCGGTGATAGGCACCATGATGCGCTCGTACATAGCGCCCTGGTTCTCGTACACCTGCTGGATGATAGGCCATGCTGTGGCCTGGATGCGCTCGGTCTTGCGCTTGAAGCTTGCCATGGCCTCCTGGAAGGCACGCTCGCAAAGTTCCTCACGCTGTATCCCCTCAAACTCCTCGGCAGTGAATGGAATCTCCATGGCCAGGATCTTGAGGAAGTCCTCCTTGGCGCCCTCGTAGTCGTTGTTGTTGATGATATAGAGCACGCGGTCCCAGATGACGTTGGTGATGTCCATACCGATACGCTCGCCCATCAAGGCGTGGCGGCGCTTCTCGTAGATCACGGTACGCTGCTTGTTCATCACGTCGTCGTACTCCAGGAGGTGCTTACGGATACCGAAGTTGTTCTCCTCCACCTTGCGCTGTGCACGCTCGATGCTCTTGCTGATCATTGGACTCTCGATACGCTCGCCGTCCTCGAAGCCCAAGCGGTCCATCACCTTGGCAATACGCTCAGAGGCGAAGAGACGCATCAGTTTGTCCTCCAAAGATACATAGAAGACAGAAGAGCCTGGGTCGCCCTGACGACCGGCACGACCACGCAACTGGCGGTCTACACGGCGGCTCTCATGGCGCTCGGTACCAATGATGGCAAGACCGCCTGCTGCCTTCACCTCTGGGGTGAGCTTGATATCAGTACCACGACCTGCCATGTTGGTGGCGATTGTGACAGCACCCTTGCCGTTGGTAGAGCGTCCTGCCTCGGCTACGATCTGAGCCTCCTGCTGGTGGAGCTTGGCATTGAGCACATTGTGAGGAATATTGCGCATCTTGAGCATCTTGCTCAGCAATTCTGAAATCTCAACAGATGTTGTACCTACCAAGACTGGGCGACCGGCATTGCGCATCTCCTCGATCTCGTCGATAACGGCACGATACTTCTCGCGGGCTGTCTTGTAGACACGGTCGTCGAGGTCGTGGCGTGCGATTGGGCGGTTGGTAGGAATCTCTACCACGTCGAGCTTATAGATGTCCCAGAACTCACCGGCCTCGGTGCTGGCAGTACCTGTCATACCCGAAAGCTTGTGGTACATACGGAAGTAGTTCTGCAGGGTGATGGTGGCAAAGGTCTGTGTGGCAGCCTCTACCTTGACATGCTCCTTGGCCTCGATAGCCTGGTGCAAGCCGTCGCTCCAGCGTCGGCCTTCCATGATACGGCCTGTCTGCTCGTCGACAATCTTCACCTCGCCGTCCATCACGACGTATTCGTCGTCCTTGTTGAACATGGTGTAGGCCTTCAGGAGCTGCTGCAAGGTGTGAACGCGCTCGCTCTGTACGCCGTAGTGAGCCATCATCTCGTCCTTGATGTCGAGGCGCTCCTGGTCGCTGATGTCGGTGCGTGCCTCGAGCTGGCTCATCTCTGTGGCGATGTCGGGCAGCACGAAGAGCTCACGGTCGTTCACCTGCTTGGCGAGCCATTCGGTTCCCTTGTCGGTGAGGTCGGCAGAGTTGAGTTTCTCGTCTACGACGAAGTATAGTGGAGCCACGGCCTTTGGCATCTCACGGTTGTTGTTGGCCATGTAGTATTCCTCAGTCTTGAGCATGCCTGCCTTGATACCTTCTTCAGAGAGGTACTTGATGAGAGGCTTGTTCTTAGGCAGTGCCTTGTAGGAACGGTAGAGGGCGAGGAATCCGTCCTCGAGCATCTTGGCGTCCTTGTTCTTGGTGCCTTCGCCAATCTTCTGCTTTGCCTCGGCGAGCAGCTCAGTAGCCTGCTTGCGCTGTACCTCGTACAGGCGCTCTACCAATGGCTGATACTGCTCGAACATCTGGTCATCGCCCTTAGGAATAGGACCTGATATAATAAGAGGTGTACGGGCATCGTCGATCAACACGGAGTCGACCTCATCGACGATGGCGTAGTTGTGCTGACGCTGTACGAGGTCGGCTGGACTTGTCGCCATGTTGTCGCGCAGGTAGTCGAAACCAAACTCGTTGTTGGTACCGAAGGTGATGTCGGCCATGTAAGCCTTGCGACGAGCGTCGGAGTTGGGACGGTGCTTGTCGATACAGTCGACAGAGAGTCCGTTGAACATATAGAGTGGGCCCATCCACTCGGAGTCACGCTTGGCCAGATAGTCGTTCACGGTAACCACGTGCACACCGTTGCCAGTGAGGGCGTTGAGGAACACAGGCAGTGTAGCGACGAGGGTCTTACCTTCACCCGTAGCCATCTCGGCAATCTTACCCTGGTGCAGCACCGTACCACCGAAGAGCTGTACGTCGTAGTGAACCATTTCCCACTTCAGGTCGTTTCCGCCTGCTGTCCAGTGGTTGTGGTAGATGGCATTGTCGCCATCGATGGTGATGAAGTCGTTGGCAGGATTGGCTGCCAGCTCGCGGTCGAACTCAGTAGCTGTGACTACAGTCTCCTCGTTCTCGGCGAATCGGCGGGCTGTATCTTTCACGATGCTGAAAGCTGTAGGCAGCACCTCGTTGAGGGCAACCTCGTAGTTGTCGAGTGCCTCTTTCTCCAACTTGTCTATCTGGTTGAAGATATCTTCACGCTGGTCGATAGGTGTGTCTTCGATAGTGGCTTTCAGCTCAGCAATCTTCTCTCTCTGAGCCTTGCCGGCGTTCTGTACATGCTGCTGTATTTCCTTGGTTTTTGCACGAAGCTGGTCATTGCTCAGGGCCTTGATGTTAGGATACTCGGCCTTTACTTTCTCCACGATAGGCTGGATGAGCTTCATGTCGCGGGAAGACTTGTTGCCGAACAATGACTGCAGAAATTTGTTAAAGTTCATTTTATATATTGTTTTTTATTATTATTCGTTGATTTTTATTGTTTTCAGGGTTGCAAAGGTACAAATAATATCTGTAAATCAGCAACGTTTTGGGTGATAAATGTTAAAAATCGGGTCCGCGAATAACAATACTTCCGTATGGAGCCTGATATTTGGGCTCTGTGGGGGGAGTAAAACAAATATAAGGATTGGATTCTGTCAGATTGGCAGAAGTGTCGGCTTTCTGTATTGCCGACGGGAAATGATGTTGTACTTTTTGATGGTCTTCGGATGCTTCCTTGATGGCCTTGATGACGCTCAGAATGTCTTCTTCGAGCGCTTTGGCCTCGGGCTGCTGGATGAACTCATCGTAGGATATATCGGTGAGCGCAAACCTCAGTGCCTGCTGATAGGTCTGCGCTTCCATGCCTGTTGCCGCAAGGACAACCAAGAGGGCGGTGATATATCTGTTTACCATTCTATTTTTTTTGTTATGAAGCTTTGTTGGCTTCGTGTTGATGATTTTCCTTTGAGAGGTTGATTTCTTCGTGAAGTCTATTTTCTTCGCAAGTCGAGTTGAGTTGACTTCACTGCAACTCTTACGAGCAAAGATAATGCCAAAATGACCATGCCCTCAGCGTAGTCCTGCCATATCTGCAGGAAAAGTGCCACGACGATGAGTGCTGCCCATACGTTGTAATACCAGTGCACACGATGCTGACGCATCTTCTTGGTGACGCTCCATACGAAGATGAGGTTCAGCGGGTTGAGGATGAGTGTCTGGAAATTGATCTGCACGGTGGGGTGTTGCGAGAACACCATGGCAAGGAGAATCAGTCCTGGCAGTCCGGTAAGTACGAGCAGGGCTGTGTCAATCCACCAGAAATTCTTCTTTCTGCGCCATTCCGTGAGGCTGAGCAGGATAACAATCACCAAGATGCCTGTCGCTACCATGAAAGGAGAGATGACGTCGGCTATAGTAGTTCCTGTCTGAGAGTTCTCCTTGTCTGCATCTGCAGCCATCACTACTTCCTTGGGTGAAATGAGATAGAAGGTGCTGTCTACCAGTTTGATGTATCTTGGTTCTTGTGGATAAACTGTTGTCGACGGAATAGGCTGCTGGGCTGTGTCCTTACGGGCTTCCACTGCGAAGTCCATGGAGAGGTTGTCGGGCAGGAACTCCCATTCCTGTTTGTTTATTGCACGGTCGGCTCGGAAGCCCAGGAGCAGGTCGTTTCCGAAGCGTGCCCAACGGTGATGGGCGTTCAGGCGGTGAATCTCCTCACGATAGGTGGAGAGGGTCGTTTTGATCTCGAAGTTGGTGCTGTTGGTCGCCAAGTGGTTGATGATCATGTTGCGTGCACGTGTGGTGCAGTTGTCATAGAAGAAGTTGTAGCGGTAGGTGCGGTTCTCCTCCTGGTTGTTCTTCTCCACGGCAGTAAGGATGTTCCATTTCTCGTTTCGTGTCAGGGCAAGGCGCTGTTGTCTTACCCATCTGCCTTCGTAGGAATACTCCGCCATGAAACGATCCATGGGGATGATGCCTAACTGATAGTCGGTGAGCCCGAAGACGAAGCGCGGCACAAAAAAGTCCTGGTTGAAGGAGAACATGCCCCAGTTGACAGCCACGTCATTGCCATGGGCACGGTCTTCTATGCGAAGAGCGGTGTGTCCATAATACGACCAAACCTCCTGTCCCGGTCCGCAGGTCAGGAGTGAAATATTCACGGAGTCGACCCATTGGGGTGCTTCCGTCTGTTGTGCAGAAGCCTTAGTCGTTAAAATGATTAACAAAACGGCAAAAATGCACCTAAAATTATATTTAAAACGTTTCACGATGCAAAAATACCTTATTATTTTGGATTTTCCTTCTTTTATCTCGATTTTTTTCAATACTTTTGCACTCTGAATATAATTTTGAACAATTATCATAGGATGAAAAAACTATTTTTGGCGGCTCTCATGATGAGCTTGGCTCTGGCAGTGAATGCCCAGAGCGGCATGAATTCTCCATACAGTCAGTGGGGGTTGGGCTTATTGTCCGACCAGACTTCTGGTTTCAATGCAGGTATGAATGGAGTGGGACTTGGCTTTCATGAGCACAATCAGGTAAATTATATCAACCCGGCTTCTTATTCTTCGGTCGACTCGCTGACATTCCTTTTCGATGCCGGCATCTCGGGTCAGATCAGCAATTTCAATGAGAACGGCGTGAAGAAGAACGCCAAGAATGCCAACTTGGACTATGTGGTTGCTGCTTTCCGTGCTTTCCGCCACATGGGTGTGAGTTTCGGTATCCTGCCTTTCTCCAACGTGGGCTATAACTATTCTGTGTCGGGATGGGTGAACGAAGAAACCAAGGAAGATTATTACACCAATACCTATGAGGGTGATGAGGGATTCCATCAGGCTTACGTGGGTTTGGGCTACATGCCAGTGAAGGGACTGTCGGTGGGTGCCAACATCTCTTACCTGTGGGGCAAGTACAACCGTACCGTCACCAACAGCTACAGCAATTCGTATATCAACTCGCTCTCGCGCAACTATTCGGCAAGAGTGGGAAGCTATAAGCTCGACTTCGGTGTGCAGTATACGCAGCGTGTGTCGAAGAAGGACTGGGTGACACTGGGTCTTACCTATTCGCCCAAGCATAATTTAGGTGCCAGCGCCGATATGTATCAGGTGAAGACAAATGCTATGGATGGCTCGCTCGACACCACATCCTTTTCTATTGACAAGGCTTTTGAACTGCCTCACATGGTGGGAGCAGGATTGATGTGGAATCATGCGGCACAGTGGAAAGTGGGTCTCGACTACACTCTACAGATGTGGGAAGACCTCAAGGCGCCTGTCTTCGACGGAAGAAACTATGTGCTGAAGGACGGCTGCTACAGCAACCGTCATAAGATCAACCTCGGTGCACAGTACTGCTATGGTGAGTACAGCCGCCGTTTCTTGCAGAGAGTACAGTATCGTGCCGGTGTGAGCTACACCACTCCTTACGTGAAAATCAATGGACAGGACGGACCCAAGGAATTTGCGGTAAGTGCCGGTTTCGGTATTCCTATCGTCAACTCCTACAACAGCCGTTCATTCCTCAATATCAGCGGTCAGTGGGTGAAACGCTCTGCCAAGGACCTTATCAAGGAGAATATTTTCCGCATCAACATAGGCTTCACCTTCAACGAGGATTGGTTCAAGAAGTGGAAGATGCAGTAAACAGTACGGAATTTCTGTGCTGAATGCTGTTTTCGGAAAATTCGGAATGTTCGGGAAACTTCAGGAAGCCTCGAAGTTAGATGAGAGATGTATCAGACCGTTTTCTGAAGTGAGAGGAATTTGCTGAAGTGAGAAAGGTTTGGAAAACTTTCGAGAAGTTTTGAAAAACGAGTGAAGTTTTGGAAATTGCGAGAAGTTTTGAGTATAAATGTTTTATTGTTTGATTGTCAAGCAAACAAGCTGTTGTCTTAACTCCTTTAACTCCTTAACTCCTTAAAAAAGCTCCTTAGAAAAATTCCTTAGAAAAACTCCCGAATAAGACTCCCCTCCGGCGAAACTTGAATTATTTATATATTATTAATGTATAGAACAAGGCATTTTATATATGGACTTATCGCTCTCCTGCTGATGGCTGCATGTCAGGAGCAGGTGGAGCATACGGCTCCTGCCATCAGGGCACGCGACTCCGTGGCAATGATGACTTCTTATGGTGTCAACACACTCATCAGCGACTCTGGCGTCATCAAGTATCGCATTGTTACTGAGCGATGGGAGGTGAATGTCAACAAGCATCCGTCGCAATGGATTTTTGACAAAGGCATACTCCTGGAGCAGTTCGACGACAAGTTTCATATCAACAGTTATATACAGTGCGACACGGCTTATTATTTTGACCAGCTCAGAATATGGAAACTCTATGGTCGTGTGAGAATTCTCACCAAGGACGGCTTGCGCTTTATGAGCGAGCAACTTACATGGGATGAGAATAAGCACGAACTGTCGAGCCATGTGTTCAGTAAACTCATCACGCCTGAGCGTACCTTGCAGGGCACGCACTTCTGGAGCGACGAGAAGATGACGCGTTATTATGTGAGCAACTCGAAGGGTAGTTTCGAGAAGAGCGACATGACAGGATCGGGAGCAAGCGATACCTTGCGCTCGCAGCCTGACTCGGTGAAGGGAAACCTTCGACAGAGAGCCACTCCGCAGCGTGCTACTACCATCCCTCTGATGCACTAATGTCATGACAGAAACAGACAAAAATATATGGAAGTAGGAATAAATCTTGTGATAGGCATATTGGTTACGCTCTTGTTCTCTGCCTTTTTCAGTGGCATGGAGATAGCCTTTGTGTCTTCCAACCGAATGCTTGCCGAGATGGATAAGGACAAGAACAAGAACGGGGTGACCCAGCGATTGGTCTCGCTCTTCTATAACCATCCCAACGGCTTTGTCAGCACCATGCTCGTGGGCAACAATATCGCTCTTGTGGTGTATGGCATACTGATAGCGCGATTGTTCGACAATACAATTTTTCATGGTATGGATGCGGCTTTCACTGTGCCTGCTGATACCATTCTCTCGACCATCATCGTGCTTTTTACGGGCGAGTTCTTGCCCAAGACCCTTTTTAAGGCGAACCCCAACCGACTGTTGAACTTCTTTAGCCCCATGGCCTATGTTTGTTATGTCCTGCTGTGGCCCATCAGTGTGTTCAGCACTTTCCTGAGCAGAATCCTTTTGAGATTGGTGGGAGTGAAGATGGACAAGGAGGCTGAGGACGAAGGCTTCTCGAAGGTTGACCTCGACTATCTGGTGCAGTCGAGTATCGATAATGCAGAGAAAGACTCCGATATTGATGACGAGGTGAAGATCTTCCAGAATGCACTCGACTTCTCCGACACAAAGGTGCGCGACTGCATGGTGCCGCGAACCGAAATTCAGGCCGTAGAGACCGATGCCTCGCTCGATGAGCTCCGCCAGAAATTCATTGAGAGCGGAAACTCTAAAATCATTGTCTACGAAGAGGATATTGACCATATCGTTGGCTATATCCACAGCTCTGAACTCTTCCGCAATCCTGCCCGATGGCAAGACCATGTGCGCAAAATGCCTTTTGTGCCCGAAACCATGCAGGCACAGAAGCTGATGCAGATTTTCCTGCAACAGAAGAAGTCGTTGGGCGTAGTGGTTGACGAGTTTGGTGGAACCAGCGGACTTGTGAGCCTGGAAGACATTGTGGAGGAAATCTTCGGCGATATAGAAGACGAGCACGACTCGTCCAAGTATGTTGCCAAAAAGACCGAGGACGGTGATTATCTGCTGTCGGCACGCTTGGAGATAGACAAGGTGAACGAACTCTTTGATCTTGATCTTCCCGAGAGTGATGAATATATGACTGTGGGTGGCTTGATTCTGCACGAATATCAGAGTTTCCCAAAGCTGAACGAAATCATCAAGTTCGGTAAGTATGAGTTCAAAATCATCAAGTCCACATCCCGCAAGATAGAGTTGGTACGTCTGCATTTGTTGCAGTAAAAAGCACTTGTTTAAGCCAACAAGTGCTTTTTTTATTTATAAAAATTGCAGTTTTTGCTTGATAAGGCTAAAAAACATAGTAAAAAATTCCCTTATTTGCGATTTTCTTTGTATTTTTGCAAGCAATTGGCTACATTTCTGATAATGAGCCTTCAACGAGAAACAAAAAATAAAAACAAAAATAATAATTAAAACGTAATGGCAGCATTAGGAACAATTAGAAAAAGAGGCGTGATACTGGTATGTATCATTAGTTTTGGCCTCTTTGCATTCATTGCCGAGGAAGGCTTCCGTTCGTGCGATTCTGCAAAGAACAACGAGCGCCAGCAAATCGGTGAAGTGTTAGGTGAGAAAATCAGCGTACAGGAATTTCAGAAGTTGCTCGATGAGTACACCGAAGTCATCAAGATGCAGCAGGGACAGGAAAATCTCCCTGAGGATCAGATGAATCAAATCAAGGATATGGTTTGGAACACATACGTTCAGAACCAGATCGTGGCTAAGGAAGCCAGCAAGTTGGGTCTTACCGTAACAGACGCTGAGCTCCAGGATATTTTGAAGACAGGTACTAACCCTATGCTTCAGCAGACTCCATTCGTCAATCAGCAGACTGGCCGCTTCGATGCAGCTTCTCTCCAGAAGTTCTTGGCTGATTACAAGGCTCAGAAGGCTAATCCTTCTGCCAATGCACAGATGATGGAGCAGTATGACAAAATCTTCAAGTATTGGTCGTTCATCGAGAAGACGCTTCGTCAGCAGACTTTGGCTCAGAAGTATCAGTCCCTCTTGGCTCACTGCTTCCTCTCTAACCCTGTAGAGGCTAAGATGGCTTTCAAGGAGGAGAACGAGGAGAGCCAGATTCAGTTGGCTGCTTTCCCTTACTCTGATATTCAGGACGACAAGGTGAAGGTTGAGGAAAGCGATCTGAAGGCTAAGTATGATGAACTGAAGGCTCGTTTCAAGCAGCCTGTAGAGAGCCGCGACATCAAGTTCGTTGATGTAGAGGTAAGTGCTTCTCAGACTGACCGCGTAGCTCTCAACAAGGAGTTCGCTTCTTTCCACAAGCAGTTGGCAGAGGCTGCCGATCCTGCTGAGGTTGTACGCAAGTCTGCTTCTACTGTGGCTTACCTTGGTTTGCCTGTCAGCAAGACTGCTTTCCCATCAGATATCGCTTCTGAACTCGATTCTCTCGCAGTGGGTGCTACTTCTGCAGTGAAGGTTAATGCTGGTGACAATACTTTGAATATCGTCAAGCTCGTCAGCAAGCAGCAGTTGCCCGATTCAATCCAGTATCGTGCCATCCAGGTGGCTGCCAATACTGTAGCCGAGGCTAAGGTGAAGGCTGACTCTATCCAGGGAGCTATTGCTGGTGGTGCTGACTTCGAGGCTGTTGCCAAGAAGTACGGTCAGACAGGCGAGAAGGCTTGGATGACTACCAAGCAGTATGAGTTTGCTCAGAGCATGGACAAGGACAACAAGACTTTCATCAATACTCTGAATACTGCATCTGTCAATGCTTTGAACACGATTCAGTTGGGGCAGGGTTATGTTGTTCTCCAGGTTCTCGACAAGAAGGGTATGGTAGAGAAGTACATGGCTGCTGTGATCAAGAAGCCTATCGATTTCTCACAGGATACTTATCGTGCTGCTTACAACAAGTTCTCAAGCTTCGTAAGCGCCAACGAGAAGTCTGAGGACTTGCTCAAAAACGCTGCGAAGAACGGTTACAAGGTTCAGGACTTGAAGGACGTTACTACAAATGCTCACTACGTAGCCAACATCCACGCTACACGTGAGGCTTTGAAGTGGATCTTTGACAGCAAGGAAGGTGCTGTTTCTCCTCTCTATGAGTGTGGCGACAACAACCACTTGTTGGTTATTGTTCTTGACAAGATTCATCGTATCGGTTACCGCGGATTGGACGACGCTCAGGTGAAGGAAATGGTAAAGGCTGAGGTCATCAAGGATAAGAAGGCTCAGATGATCGAGGAGAAGTTGAATGGTGTGAAGAGCATCGCAGCTGCCAAGGCTAAGGGTGGCAAGGTTTCTTCTGTCAACCAGATCACTTTCGCAGCTCCTGTGTTTATCGCAGCTACTGGAGCCAGCGAGCCAGCTCTCTCTGGTGCAGTTTCTGCCACTAAGAAGGGTGCTTTCTCTGCTCACGCTGTTAAGGGCAATGCCGGTGTTTATCTCTTCCAGGTAACCAACAAGGCTAATCGTTCTGTTAAGTTCGACGAGAAGGCTATGGAGCAGAAGTGCCGTCAGAAGGCAATGCAGTATGCAGGAAACTTCATGAACGAGCTTTATATGAAGGCTCATGTAGTTGACAACCGCTACTTGTTCTTCTAATTCTTTAGAAATACTTGTTTTCTGATTATTCAGAACAAAACGTATCAATATTTTTTTGAGGGTGTGTCATTAACTGGTGTTATGACACACCCTCATTTTTTTCTTTTTCTTATTCTTATTCTTATAAGTTCTGCTAAAGTAGTAGATTGCAGAATATACACAATGCATGATGGGATATCTGGAAAGAATAGAAATGCCTCGAAATATGAAAGCGGCTTCGATAGTCAATGAAGCCTATTGCGTAGAGCAATGAAAGCGGCTTCGTAAGCAGTTGAAGCCTATTGCATTATACTGATAGAAACTATAAGTAGAGAAACGATTATATCTTACGGTTGTTTGGAAAGTTGGAAATAGCTTTGTAAGCTTTTTCTCATTTTTTGCACTACAAAAAAAACTGCGACAACGAGGATTTTTATCCTTGTGTCGCAGCCTTTGATATCCTTTCAGCGAAAATCTTTCAGCGAAAATCCTTCATCGAAAATCCTTTCAATTAAATGCTTTTTTCTTTAGGAAAGTATTACAGACTCCACCAGTGCTTTTTCTTGTGATGCTCTTGTTGTGCGCCCATGCTTTCTCTGATGAGCGCTCTGTAGCTTTTTCCCTGGCTGATTATCTGATAAATCTGTCCCCAGTCGGGTAGACCGCCAATGTTACGGTCATCAATGAAGTAATCAGCTTTGAGCTTACGTGAGAAATGATTGTTGTTTTCGTAGCTTTCCTCGGGATAATCCTTGTTGACAGCCCAGAATTCAACTCCTCTTTCCTTGCACCAGTCCACAGCCTCCTGCAGCAGTTCGCCTTCACGAACTGACCACAGGATGAGGCGGTGCTGGTCTCTTATCAGCATTTTCAACGTCTCGATGGCGAATGGAATCTCGCGTCCTATCTTGGGATATTCGTGAGTTACTATTGTGCCGTCGAAGTCTACTGCTATTGTTGCCATAAGTCGTTTTCGTTTTAACGTTTTACGCTATTGTCGTTCTGGTCGCCGTAGTGGCTGTTGTTATAGTTGCCATAGCTTCCGTATACAGAACTGCCGTAACCCTTGTAAGAGCCGTATTTGCCATATTTGCCGTACTTTCCGTACTTTCCGTAGCCGTAATAGTAGCCATACTTTTTCTTCGACAGATCGACACCGTTTAGCACAATCGACATCTTAGGCATCTTTTTGTCGTGGTTCAGCGCATTGATGAGATCGAAACTTGATTTTGGAGTATAGTCTGCACGGCACAGGTAAACCGTAGCATCGGCGATGCGGCTAATCTGCAGTGTGTCGGATACAAGACCTACTGGAGCTGTGTCAATCAAAATATAGTCGTAGTGTTCTCTTAGCTGCGCCATGATGTCATCGAGACTGTGACGTGCAATCAACTCAGCAGGGTTTGGAGGAATAGGTCCTGCCATCAGTATGTCGAGGTTCTTGTTGACACCCGAATTGATAATCTGTGCCTCGATGTCCTGCCATGTGTTGTGGTCTTTGGTGAGCAACGGAGTGATACCATGATGATGGTCGTCGATTTCGAAGAGTTCTGCCAGTCTTGGCTTACGGATGTCGAGACCCAGAATGATGGCTTTCTTGCCCAACAGGGCGAAGCTGATGGCCACATTCGATGCTGTGAATGTCTTTCCTTCGCCTGATTGGGTAGAGGTGAACATGATGACTTTTTCGTCCTCTTTCAGCATAAACTGAAGGTTGGTTCTCAGTCCACGGAATATTTCCTCCATCAGGTTGTTCTTGTTTTCGTGCACCACGATGTCTGCCTTGCTCTTTGCACTGTCGCTTGCCACTGCCACATCAGCGAGAATAGGCAGTGTGGTGAGTTTCTCCACATCGTCGTGACCCTCAATCTTGTAGCGGAAGAGCTGTATCAGGAAGAGGATGGCGGCAGGAATGGCGATGCCCAATACGAAGGCGATGAGCATGATGATAGAGCTCTTGGGGCTTATTTTTCCGCTGAATACAGGCTCATCGATGAGCTTACCTTTGTCGGCTGTGGCGGCAAGCGAGATGGAGTTCTCCTCACGCTTCTGCAGCAACATCAGGTAAAGTCCAGACTTCACTTCTTGTTGTCTGCCTATCTGTGTCAGCATTCGCTCCTGTTCAGGTGTCTCACCTATCTGTCCCTGATATTTGTTGGCCTGCGATGCGATGCTGTTGCGCTGAATCTCCATGTTGGTGCGTGCCTGTTTCATGGCACGGCGGATTGACGAGCTGAGGTCGTCGAGCTGTGCTGTGAGCGGTGTCACAGTAGGCGAAGTTTCGTTGGCGCTGTGCAGCAGTTGGTTGCGTTGTAGAGCTATTCTGTTGTATTCGTTGATGAGTGCAGTGGCACTCTCGTCGCTCAGACCCACGTTGGATGGGATAGGCTGATGATTGTTGTTGGGTTCATTCATGTATTTGTTCAGTTCGTCGAGCAATGCCAGCTGTGTGTTGGCTTCTGTCAGGCGCTTGCTGAACTCGTCGGCATTCGATACTGCTTGTGTGGCGTTTATTTTCAGTTCCACCATCTGGTTGCGCTTCTTGAAGTTCTCCAACTCACCTTCTGTGTTGCCCAGTTCGGCGTTGATTTTCTCCAGACGGTTGTTGATGAACTGCTCTGTGCGCACGGCAATGAGGTTCTTGTCTTCGTTGGCCTGTCGGTTGTAGACGATAGCTAATTGCTTCAGATAGTCGATGGCACGCTGTGGGAACTCATCGCTCAACACAAGCTGTGCGATAGTCGTAGTCTTCGAAGTCTGGCTTACGGTCAGACTGCCGGCATACTTGCCTGCTGCCCATACTGGCGAGCTCAGTGTCACCTCGAGTACTTGCCCATCGGCAAGTGTGCGATATTCGTTCTGAGTCAGCGTGATGATGCCCACACGTGTGCCAATCATGGCTGGCAGGCGGCTGAAAGTCCTGTTGATGTTCTTGCTTGTCACCTCCTGCGTGTTCTCACCGGCAGGCATATAGTAGGTTCCTGTCACATGATAGTTGTTGCCTTCGCGGGTAATGTTCAACTGTATAGGCGCACACAACTTCTTCAGGTGAACCAAGTCCATGTCGACGTTGATTTCCTGGTTTCGGTACAAGGTGGCGTCCTTGATGTGGCCCGGATGGCGATAGGTGACGTAGAGCTTCAGATCGGTGACAGCCTGCTGCGCCAGGTTGCATGAGCTTAGGATTTCCATCTCGTTGTCGATACCAGTCGAGTTGGAAATAATGCCCAGGTTGGAGGTGTTCATGATACTGTTGCCTCTGTTTCTCGATTGTGTCTCGTCCTTGATGAGCAACTTTGCCTGTGCCTGATAGATAGGCGTGGTGTATCGCAGATAAATGTAGGCAACTCCTAAACAGATGATGATGGACAATACAAACCATTTCCAGTTGAGCACCAGAATGGTGTAAATCTGCTTGATGTCGAAAGAAGACTTCTCCTCCTCATCTTGTAGGTATTCCTGTTTCAGATACTTTGTTTCTTCCATTATGTTGATCTTTTCTTTATAATATATAATAGGTATACATATTTATATATAGGCATTTTATCTCTTGGCCAGTTCGAGCAAATACTTGCCGTAGTTGTTCTTCATCATTGGCTTGGCGAGTTCTTCCAGCTGCTTGGCGTTGATCCATCCCTGTTTGAAGGCTATTTCCTCCAGACAAGCCACTTTAAGTCCCTGTCGTTTCTCAATCACCTCGATGAAGGTGCTGGCTTCCGACAGACTGTCGTGTGTTCCAGTGTCGAGCCATGCAAAACCTCTCTGCAGGGTGCGTACCTTCAGCACGTTCTTGCCCAGATAATGCTGATTGACGGAGGTTATCTCCAACTCACCACGTGCGCTTGGCTTGATGTTCTTAGCCACCTCTACCACGTCGTTGGGGTAGAAGTAGAGTCCCACCACTGCATAGTTGCTCTTCGGATGCTCAGGCTTTTCCTCGATGCTGAGGCAGTTGCCGTCCTTGTCAAATTCAGCCACGCCGTATCTCTCTGGATCGTTCACATAGTATCCGAAGACGCTCGCCTTTCCTTCTTCGGTAGCCTTCACACTCTCTTTCAGCAGGGCTGAGAAACCTGCGCCATAGAAGATGTTGTCGCCCAATACCAGGCACACATTGTCATCGCCGATAAACTTCTCGCCGATGATGAAAGCCTGTGCCAGTCCGTCGGGTGATGGTTGCTCGGCATATTCGAACTTCACCCCCAACTCGCTTCCGTCACCCAAGAGGCGCTTGAATCCCGGCAAGTCGTAGGGAGTGGATATGATGAGTATTTCCCTGATGCCAGCCAGCATGAGTACCGAAATGGGATAATAGATCATGGGCTTGTCGAAGATAGGTATCAACTGCTTGCTGATGCCTTTCGTGATGGGGTAGAGGCGTGTGCCCGAACCACCTGCTAAAACGATACCTTTCATATTCTTTAGTTTATGTTGTTTCTTATTGTGTCAATTTTTCAAGTTTTGAAACTTCTGTCAATACGCCTTCTTGTCGGGCATGATGATGCTCTTGGCTGTGAGGAAGATGATGCGTATGTCGAGCCAGAACGACCAGTTCTCCAAGTACCAGATGTCGCGTCGCACGCGTTCCTCCATCTGCCAAAGTTCCTTGGTCTCGCCACGATAGCCTGTCACCTGTGCCCATCCTGTGATGCCTGGTTTGGCGAAGTGGCGCACCATGTACTTGTTGATGATGGTGCCGTATATCTCGGTGTGGTGCAGCATGTGTGGTCGTGGCCCCACGATACTCATGTCGCCTCGCAGCACATTGAGGAACTGCGGAAACTCGTCGATGTTGGTCTTTCTCATGAAGTTGCCAAAGGCAAACTTGCGTGGGTCGTGCTCCGTAGCCTGTGCCAGGTCGGCATCCTTGTTAATGTGCATCGAGCGGAATTTAATGCACTTGAAGGTCTTGCCGTTGATGCCCGTTCTGTCCTGACGGAAGAAGATGGGGCCGGGGCTCTGTAGCTTGATGATGAGCGCGATGATGGGGATGAATGGCAGCATGCACAGGCAGGCGATGCCGCTCACCACCAGGTCGAACGAGCGCTTGATGACACGGTTGGTGGTGTTCGACAGCGGCTCGATATGGTTGGTGTACAGACTCTTTCCCATAAACTGCAGCGCATCGAGGTGCAGCTTGTAGCCCTCAAATTGGCGTGGCAGATAGTAGAAGTGAATCACGTTCTTGTCGCAGTACTGCATCAGCCTGATTACCTCCTTCGACTGGTCGTGCGACAGACAGCAGAACATCTCGTGCATATTGGTAGGTGCTCCGTGAATCGTGTTGTTGATCGAGCTGTCCACGATCTCGTTCAGTTCTGTCAAGTTTCCCAACCGTACAAACTCCTTGGGCGCTCCGACAATGTCGGCATCAGCAAAGTATCCGTTCACCCGATAACCTGCCGAAGGGTCTTCCACCAGAGTGTTGTACATGTCGAGCACAGCAGGGTCGTTGCCCACGAAGATGGCAGTGCGGCTGTTGTAGCCTTTGGTGCGGAAATATTTCAAGACCTCCAGTTCCAGTGCCCTTGAAAAGACAAGGATGACGTAGAACGAGCCCAAAAACAGCAAACTGAAATAGAACAGTCCGCCATAGTTGATCAGGAGTCTGATGGAAAGAAAGAACAGGATGGAAGCCAGTCCGCTCAAGCAGAAGGTGCGCTTGCACACCTGCATGAAACTCACCCTTCTGATGTGGATAATGGTGGAGTACATGCTCTCGGCGATGAACATCGATGCATTGGCTGCGAAAAAAGTCATTTTCGTTGACAGGTCGAATGCTGCTGGCGAAATGTCTGGTGTGAGCAGAATATATGCCAGCAACACCAGGTTGAGGATGGCAAAGTCTACTACAATGACAATTCTTTTGACCAGTATATTACCTTTGTTTCTTTCCATTTCTTCGTGATTAAGTTATTCTCACCTCTTACTTGAGGGATAGTCTGTTCCCGTTTCTGCTTTGCAAAGATACAGCAAATCGAATGCATAACATCAAGCTTGCTTGAATGTTTTGCTGAGATGCAGCGTATTTTCTGCAAAAATACAGCAAATCGAATGCATAACATCAAGCTTGCTTGAATGTTTTGCTGAGATGCAGCGTATTTTCTGCAAAGATAATTATTTTTATTTAATAAGGTATAAAAAAAGACCAGAAATGTAGTAAAAAAATGATTTACGTCAAAAAACACCCCGTCAATTTTGATATATTGTAATTTTATTGTACTTTTGCAAGTAATTTTAATTTGTATGAATCATAAATAACGAATAATGGGAGTATTTTCAAAACTATTCGGCCGCAAGACCGAGGATAAAAAAGTAGGCGGCATGGAAGACTACATGACGCTTGTCAGAGTGTATTTCCAGGCAGCCCTTGCTTCACAGTTGGGCATCACCAATTTGGCAATGTTGCCCGACCTTCGTGCCTTCAAGACTACATTCCGCGTTCCTACCCAGAACAACAAGTTGGGCCTGGGCGAGAAGGCGCATGTCAAGAAGATGATGAAGAGTGTCTATGATACCGATGACAATTTCTTCAAGGAGATTGACCAGAGCATTAGCAAGAAGTGTCACAAGTTGCAGGATGTCAATGTGTATCTCATCCAGTTCCAGACCTTCACCCAGGACCTCATGATGCTTCTGGGCAACCTGATGAAGTTCAAACTCCGTCTGCCAGGTTTCATGAAGAAGGCGCTCTACACCATGACTCAGAAAACCGTCGACGATATCTTCAACAAGAATGACTTCAACGACGCCAGTGTGGTGAAGACCGTCATGCAGCTTCGTCAGCTCGACAAGCAGCTGTGCTTCAGCCAGCAGTGGGTCACCGATTTCGCCTTCCAGGTGTTGATGCTTGCCAAGAAGGAGCCACGTCCATCCGATGAGGAAATCGAGAAGGCAAAGGGAAAGTTGGGCAAGTAATTTCACTTAATTTGTATCAAATTCACAAATAGTTGACGGAATATTTGCAATTTTGAAATATTTCCGCTATATTTGTACCCAAAATAGAGAGTAATGAGTGCTGATGAAAAGACAATCAATACGTTTGCCACACGTGTTAGGCAGTTGATTCTTGAGTTTGGAAAGCTCAAGCAGGAGAATGCCGAGCTCTACGAGATGGTGGATGAGCGCGACGCCCAAATCAAGGCGCTGCATGAGAAGTTGTCCCAGGCAGAGCACGATTACAACAGCCTGAAAATGGCTAAGATGATGACAATTTCGGATGCCGACATGGAAGCTACGCAGAAGCGCGTCGCCAAGCTCATCCGTGATGTCAACAAGTGTATAACGCTACTGAGCAATCAATAAGTCGGAGCGATGGCAGATCAGGAACAAGAGAAATTACTCATAAGATTACATATCTATGACACCGACCTCTCGGTCAAGATACCGCGAGAGGACGAGGAGTACTATCGTAAGTCAGGCAAACTGATTAACGATATTGTCAACTCGTATTCCAAGATTTTCAAGGGACGCAAGAGCGACAAGGAGATTCTTTACATGTCACTCCTCGATATCGCCTTGAGATATGAGAAGGAGTCGGGTCGTAACGATACTGCACCTTATCACGATATTCTCACCCGCCTTACTGCCGAGATTGAGGACACCCTGAAGTAGTAAGAGTGTTTTTCTCCGTCCGTTTGTTTGCCCCGTTGTCTTAAGGATGCCGGGCAGTAGCTGTTGCACAGGCGAGAATATTAATAAATCATTTATATATAATAAAATAATGGTAGTAACAATCATAGCAACCCTTGTAGCCCTCGTATTGGGAGGAGCCTTAGGGTTTTTTATTTTCCGTTATGTCATTACAGGGAAATATAACGAAATGATCGCCGCCGCCAACAAGGAGGCGGAAGTAGTGAAGGAAAAGAAACTGCTCGAAGTAAAGGAGAAGTTCCTCAACAAGAAAGCAGAGCTGGAGAAAGAGGTGCAGCAGCGCAACTCACGCATTCAGCAGAGCGAGAACAAGCTCAAGCAGCGTGAGATTTCGCTCAACCAGCGCCAGGAAGAGCTCGGCCGCCGCAAGCAGGAGGTAGAGCAGAACAACCAGCGCGTGGAGAACGAGAAGAAGCTCCTCGCCCTGAAGCAGCAGGAGTTGGAGAAGATGCAGCGTCAGGAGCAGGAGAAGCTTGAGGAACTCTCTGGTCTGAGCGCTGAGGAAGCTAAGCAGCGCCTCATCGAGAGCCTGAAAGATCAGGCAAGACTCGATGCTGCAAGCTACGTCAACGAGATCATGGACGATGCCAAGCTCAATGCCAACCAGCAGGCCAAGAAGATCGTTATCCAGACCATCCAGCGCGTGGCCACAGAAACGGCTATAGAGAATTCTGTCAGTGTCTTCCATATAGACAACGACGAGGTGAAGGGCCGCATCATCGGTCGTGAGGGTCGCAACATTCGTGCCTTGGAAGCAGCCACTGGTGTCGAGATTGTTGTAGACGACACTCCTGAGGCCATCGTCATCTCTGCCTTCGACCCCGTGCGCCGCGAGGTATGTCGTCTGGCCCTCCACCAGTTGGTAGCCGACGGACGTATTCATCCAGCCCGTATTGAGGAAGTTGTAGCCAAGGTGAAGAAGCAGCTCGAGAATGAAATTATCGAAACCGGTAAGCGCACCGCTATCGACCTCGGTATCCACGGCTTGCATCCTGAGCTGATTCGTATCATTGGTAAGATGAAGTACCGTTCATCATATGGTCAGAACCTCTTGCAGCACGCACGCGAGACAGCCAACCTCTGTGCTGTCATGGCATCTGAGTTGGGCTTGAACCCCAAGAAGGCAAAGCGTGCCGGTCTGCTCCACGATATCGGTAAGGTGCCAGACGAGGAGAGTGAGTTGCCTCACGCACTCTATGGTGCCAAGATTGCCGAGAAGTTCAAGGAGAAGCCTGATATCTGCAATGCCATCGGTGCACACCATGACGAGATGGAAATGAACACTCTTCTTGCTCCAATCGTTCAGGTTTGCGATGCTATCTCTGGTGCTCGTCCTGGTGCTCGTCGCGAGATTGTTGAGGCATACATCAAGCGTCTCAACGACCTTGAGGCAATAGCCATGAGTTATCCTGGTGTTACCAAGACCTATGCCATCCAGGCAGGACGTGAACTTCGCGTCATCGTGGGAGCCGACAAGATGAACGACGAGGAGAGCACCAAGCTCTCTGACGAGATTGCCACCAAGATTCAGAACGAAATGACCTATCCTGGTCAGGTGAAGATCACCGTCATCCGCGAGACCCGCAGCGTAGCATACGCCAAGTAATCGAAAGTATAATAACACTTGATTAATATCGAGGGAGCTGTCTGATGAGACGGCTCCCTTTTTTCTTACGACATGGGCGAAGTCAAAATTCGAAAATGACTAATGACTAATGACTATAATTCGGAAAATTAAAATGACTAATGTGACATATGTCTTTCCCTCGATAGTGTCATCATGTGGGTCTTAATAGATGACCAAAGCTGCTCATCTATTATGACCTCTCTTGGTCATAATAGATGCCTTCTGCAGGGCTCTTGGAGCATTTGTAAAAGAACAGAGATAAGACTTACATCAAGGTTTATGCAGCAAACAGCAACCATAGGTGAATATAGTTTCATCTCTCCACATAACTCTATTAGTGAACTAATGGAAGCATATTTGTCTCTCTGAAGATTTGACTGATTAAGTTTAGTCATTAGTCATTATCGCATTTTAGGCATACGATTATGTGGTGATATGGTGAAAAACTTCCTCTTAGGCATACGAGTGCATGCCCGTGAGGAAGTAGTTTACTCCGAAATATGTCATGACGATGCTCAGGAAGGCAAGGGTCATGTAGACGTGGTAGGCGAGGGGCTTGCGGAACAGGGGCAGGCTCTGTGTATGAGCCACTACGGCGTAAATCATAAAGGTGATGAGCGCCCAGGTTTCCTTGGAATCCCAACTCCAGTAGTTGCCCCAGCTCACGTTTGCCCAGATTGCACCGATGAAGATGCCGAACCCCATACAGGTCAAGGCTGGATAGAGGAAGACACGGCTCAATGCTTGCAGTTCCTCGCCGTGGCTGCGCATACAGATACCCATGATGCCACAGATGAAAGTGAGTGACAACAAGGCATAGCTCATCATGATAATACTTACGTGGATGCTGAGCAGCGGACTATTCAATACTGGCATCATCTGCCCTATGGCAGGGTCCATCTGGTTGATGTGGCTTACGAGCAAGAAGAAGCCTGACAATAAGAATCCAAATACCATCACGATGCGGATTCTGAACTGCATCAAAAGGGCAATCAGCATCACAAGCCAAGCTACGCTCAACATGCTCTCATATCCATTCGACAAAGGTACGTTGCCACTGATGATCCATCTTAGCGCAAGTCCAAAGGTCAAGGCAAGGAAGGAGATGCCCAATAGGATAGGGAGGGCGATATCCAAAGCCTTGAAACTTCGCTTCTTGGTCATGCGATAGATGGTATAGAAGAGGGCGATGAAGCCCAGCGTCAGGTTCACCATGAAGAGGATGGTAGCGAATGGAAAGGCATTGTTGATGCGCTCTGCCTTATATTGGGTCTTCGAAGGCAAGGAGTTGCCACCGCTCACTTCCTGGTATTTCTTCATCTTGTCGAAGAAGATGTTTACTCGCTCCGTGTTTCCAGCCTTTACGTCGCCATAGAGCAACGAGAAGACGTTGGTGATATAGAGCGCATGCTGATGTTCCACTGCCTTAGGTAATCGGTCGGAAGGCGAGAACCAAGTGGTGGTACCAGCCTTGATGAATGGATTCTCCTTGGTGGCACGTACATTCTTAGGGAAGGTATAAGGCAATACCTTGAGCGATACGCCACGGCGCAAGTCCATTATGAGTTGTATCTTTCCATCGATGTCGGCAGCTTGCTGATGGAACTTGTCTTGTGCCCCATTGTAATATTCCTGCACATATTGGCCGATGATGTAACCGCCCATCTCCTTGTTGAAGAACTGGTTGATGGAGCAATAATCCGGCAAGTTCATCGCTGTCTTCAACTCTCCACTCTTCACCTTGATGAAGGGTTCGCTTGCCCATTCGTCTCCGTAGAATATCCAACCGGTCAAAACTTGTTCGGCTGTCAGTCCCTTGTAGCTTCTAGCACCATATATCTTCTTGCAGAAGTCGAGTGCGTAGGTTTGAACAGGACAGATGCGGTCGTTATAGAGGATATTCAACTCGCCAAACTTCTCTGCGGTAGCCTTTGGCAAGACTACGCTTTGTAGATTCTCCAGCGTAGAGCCTTCTGAGATTTCTTCCATGGCAGAACTACCACAACCTGCTGCCATCATTTGGTTGTAGGAAGTATGGTTGAATCCCATTCCTCCCATTCCGAAGAACAGGGCAATCATCAAAGCCCCCTTCTTCAGCAGCTGACTTGCCAATAGTTTGCGATAGCTTGCCTTAGGGTCGATGAGCATCCAAATCAGTGAGATGAAGAGGATGGCATAGCCTGTATAGGTGACAGGGATGCCGTATGGGTCGGCGTTGATGGCGAGTACGCTTCCCTTGCCGTCCTCATCATAGGAAGACTGGTAGAAGCGGTAGGAGCGATGAGAGTAGATATTATTCATCGACACCTGTCCTTCGCTCTTATCGTTGCCGTCGGTCACAGTAAACTTGGAAGAGTAGTCAGCGACCGCTTGGGTACCATCGTGCATCTTCGTCTCGAAGTTTTGCAGACAGAGCGAGAAAGGTAGTTTCTCCTCTTGCATCCCCATGCCATCTTGCGAATCGGAAGCTGCCATATAGGTATCGGTCGGTTGCCCTATACGTAGATGAATCATTCCTCTTTTGGCGGAGATATGCGTGAGCAGTGCGCCTGCGAGGATAATGACAAAGGAGAGGTGGAGTGCAAGCGTAGAGGCACGCTTCACCTTTCGCTTGATGATATAGAATACACCGAGGGCTGCCATTACTGCCCACATCAATATAAACCACCATGCGCCATAGTAGTGGGCATGGACATAGTCTGTACCCTGGCTCTTCTCCACGATGGTGGCGACAGCCATGCTAAGGAGAACAAGAATGTAAAGGGTGAAAATAATCTTTTTGACCATTTTGTTAATACAATTCGTTCATGTCGAAAAACATTAATCGCGTATGTTTGTTATAGGAAGAAAGCCATTCTCTGATTGGTCTTGCCATAATAATACCTCCTATTTTGTTGATTTTTGTATTTCTGCTGCAAAATTACGATTTCCTTTTGAGAAGACAATGCTTTTTAGACAAGTATTTACACGATATGATGTAAAAAAGCTGCCAAGTCCACGATGAAACTTGGCAACTTCTTTATTGGTAATGTTTTGTAATCTAATATAGCAATGAACTTACAAATATTAGATGGAGCGTAAGAACATCACTACGGCATCACGGTCTGCCTTTGGCAAGTTGTAGAATTTCACTGCAGTGTTGTATGCCTGGCTGTTCTTGCTGTAGCAATGCCACATGATAGCCTCTACCTCGTTGCGAGCACGAGCATCGTGCAAGCGATCCTCGGCACCACTGTTAATCTGTGAGAGACCGCGTCCCCAAAGTGGAGTGGTACGGCACCATGAACCATGAATGTCGTTGATCATATCCAACTTGTGCTGGATAAAGTCTGAATATGGATAAATCTTCTGTCCAGGGTAATGTGGAAGGTCCTTGCCTTCGATAATCTTTGAGCGACCATAGTTGTCTGGACCAGTGGTCCAAGACTGCTTGTGACAATTGGTGCAACCCATGCTCATGAATAGTTCCTTACCACGCTGTACACTAGGATTGTTCAAGTTGCGAGCACGTGGTACGGCGATACCTCTATGCCAAACGATGAAAGAGTGATATTGATCGTCTGTCATCTCAGGCTTGAAGTTGTAGTACTTGTTGTCGTAGAGGTTGACGTTGTCATCTGGTGAGAGCAAGTAAGCCAATGCCTCCTTGATACCTTCTCTTGTACCGTCATAATAATATGGATGCAAGCGTGAGGAAGGATTCTTACCTTCAGCCATCACCTTGTCGATGACGTCTTTATTCTCTGACATGGCTTTAGCCCAGGCAGGTGTAGAACAAATATGCTTGATGTCAGAGCGTAAGATGTTCAACTCATCCCAAAGAGCTACGTCGTTCTGGAGGCATCCCTCCAAGAGGTCATAGTTGAAACGCTTCACGAATTTCTTTCCAAAAGCATCCTCTGCATAGGCATTGTCCTTCAACTTCTTGGCATTGTTGTCCCAAAACTCTGGGTTCAACTCTGCGTGCTCACTCTCAGCCTTGTATTGAGCCTCAATGTCCTCATTGGAGAGGGCATCGATCAAACCCAAACCTTGGAAGTTGCAAGATGCGATGAGGCGAACGGCATAATTGGTAGGTTGAGGATCTACATTGAAGGCATCCTGTGGAATGGATACCTCTGGATAATGCAATGAGAAAGTTTCTCCATCTGGGAATCTCATGGCAAGTCCACTTGGCATAGAGGTTACGTCTTTCCAAGTGATGGTAACCTTGTCTGGATTCAATGGTGGCAAGAATGGGGATTCTGCCATCGTCATGGTAAATGTGGTGAGCTGGTCGATTGGTTCACCATTGTTACTGCCTGGTGCGTCTGGGTAATAGACAGATACGATGTAGCCATTGCCCATCACTGGCTTGAAGTCGCTGCGGCTGTGACCATGAGCATAACCACCTGCGTGACAGTACTCGCATGCACGGCGAGAGGCGCAAGGCCCCCATCCTTTGTAAGGGTCATTGCTCAGTGTGTATGGCGTACTTGCCATCAAATCGCCTTGGTTGAAACGTGCTGTAAAACCTTGATCGGTAACTGCTGGGGTTTCATCCTCATAACAGTTGGAGGATACGTTATCTGTAGTTCCCAGTTTACCACCTGGATACCACTCCTCGGCGGTAAAACCATCCTGTGCCTTGCCTACATAGTTGGCATCCGACTCCATAGGGTTGTCGGGCTCTTGTGGGTTGCTGTTCTCATCGGAGCATGAGCCTAATAGTAAGGCGGAACTCATCAAAAACACACTTGTCTTCAAAAATTGATTCATAAATGTTTCTATTTTTATTTGTTGATTTTTTATCCTTATTAGAAGGGTTGTTCAATATGATAAAGGGGCAGAGCGAATCTTTGCGATTCACTTTGTCCTTTATCTTGTTGATTCATATATTTCTTGCGGAATAGTTTTTCAAGAAATTGTTTTATGAAATGTAGCTTGCAGAATATTAGATAGACTGCAGGAACTTAACCACTGCATCACGGTCAGTCTTCGATGCCTTGTAGAAGTTGAGGGCAGACTGATAGGCGTGACTATTCTTACTATAGCAGTGCCACATGATGGCCTCTACTTCATTGCGAGCACGGCAGTCGTGCAGACGGTCTTCAGCTCCGGTACACATACGTGACAGTCCGCGTCCCCACAAAGGAGTGGTGCGGCACCATGAACCATGGATGTCGTTCTTCATGTACAACTTGTGTTGCAGCATATCAGAGTATGGATAGATGGTCTGGTTCTTATAGCGTGGCAATGGTTTGCCGGCTATCATGTTAGGAGTCCAGTAGTTGTCATCGCCTGTCTTCCATGATGGGCGGTGGCAGCTGGCGCAGCCCCACTCCATGAAGAGCTTCTTGCCGCGCTGTACGTCCTTGTCGTTCAGGTTGCGTGCACGCGGAATGGCCAGACCTCTGTGCCATACCATGAAGTCGTAGAAGTTGTTGGCTGTCATCTCGGGCTGGAACTTGTGCCATTGGTTGTCGAACTGGTTGGTGGAAGGCAACAGCAGGTTGTAGACTGCCTCTTTGATGCCCGCATCAGTACCGTCGGCATAATAGGGTGACTGTGGGTTTGCCTTGATTTTGGCAATCACCTCTGGGTCTTCCGACATCGCCTTTGCCCATGCTTTTGTAGAGTAGAGCTTGGGGCGGTCTGGACGGCTCACATTGGTGATGTTCCAGATGGCATTGGCGCCAGGACCGTCCTGCAGAGAGGCACGTGTCAGGGCATAGGTGAATCGCCTGATGGCCTTGTATACGCCCGTTTTGCCTTCGCCGCCATCGGCAAACTGGCCGTCAGTGCCCCAGGTAGAGTAGTAGGCACCGGCTGCCATCTTTTCGCCAGCAGCATCCCAGAACTTAGGGTTGAGATGCTCTGATATGTCCATACCGGCACTCTTGAAGTAAGCTGCCTCAGAGGCATACTGCTTCTCGATTTCCTCCTGTGGAATAGCGTCAAGCAGACCTGTGCCAATCACACCGATGGTAGACTCTAAGCGCACGGCGATGTTGGATGGAACAGGGTTGGTATGGAAGGCTTCTGAAGGAATGGTCACCTCAGGATAGATGAGGTCGAAGGTCTCGCCATCGGCAGGGAACTTCATGGCCAGTCCGCTCTCCATAGCGCTTACGTGCTCCCACTGAATCTTGATCTTATCGGCCTCAATAGGAGCCTTGAAGGGGTCGGCAGCGCCTGTCTGGGGCATACCTGTCACCTCGCCGATATAGTTTCCGTCGTTGCTTCCTGGTGCGTCGGGTGTGTAGATGGCCATCAGGTAGCCGTTACCGTTGCCATAGGCGATGGCATAGCTGTCCTGTCGCATGCCGTGTCCGTAGCTTGGGTGGCAGTCGAGGCACGACTTGCGCAGATAGGCAGGACCTACGCCCTTGAAGGCACCATTGTCGATGGTGTACTGGCGCTCGAAGAACATCTCGCCCGTCTTGAAATTGTCGTGCAGTCCCTGCTCGTTGACGGCAGGAGCTTCGTCCTCATAGCAGCCGGAGTTGACATTCTCGGTGGTTCCCAGCTCGCCACCAGGATACCATTCCTCGGCGGTAAAACCATCCTGTGCCTTGCCTACATAGTTGGCATCCGATTCCATAGGGTTGTCGGGCTTTTGTGGGTTGCTGTTCTCATCGGAGCAGCTGTTCATTAACATCATGGCCAATGCCGCAGCAAATGACCATACCAAATAATGTTTCTTTTTCATAATGCACCTTTTTTGGATAAAGTTTATCTTGCGCACAACGTAGCCTTGTGCACAATGACTCAAGGCTACGTATATGTTATCGTTTATCTTCTTAACTTCCTAATGACTTTACTGAGCTTTCTGGAGGTTGATCCAAGTACCCGCTTTGTTGAGCTCGTCATCGAGATCCTTGATCTTGTCGATGGCATTCTTTACCGCTACAGAACCTGGATTTGCCTTAAAGTAACCCTGTGCAGCTGTTGCGTCGTCGAGTGACTTCAGGGCTGCGGTCAGTGCATTCTGCAGTTTGCTCAAGTCAGGATAGTTGAGGCTTGAGAGAAGCGACATGATAGAGTTGGCTGCTGGAGAGGTGGCGTTGACGTCGCGTGTGCCATAGAGTGTGTTCTTGATAGAGTAGAGGTTGTCCTTGTAGTCTACGAAAGAACGATGGCTGTATGGCGACTCGATGTATTCTTTTGACTCAGCCTCACCGTCTTCGGTTGTTCCGCCCAGGTTGTTGCATACACGCCATGCCTGACCGAGTTTCTGCTCCTGTACCTCGTTGCAGATGTTGGAGCAACCGCCTACGAAGATCTGGTTGATGGTGCCTGGCCAAGACTGATAGCCTGTGGTCTGTGCAGGGGTGAGCAGATACTGACCGTAGCACATGGTGCCTTTGGATGCGACGAAGCCATTATGGCGCATGCTTGAGAATACGTAGCTGTTGTCCTGGAGCACCTGCTTGGTGTCGTTGCTGGCAGCGTCGCCCATCCATGTGAACTCCAGCATGGCTGTCATGTTCTTCACATCGCCAGCCACAGCAGCGAGGAATGCCAATTCGTCGATGCCCTTTACTGAGGTCATGCCTTCTTCTGTCTCATTGGCCTTGAAAGCATCAACTGTGCGGTTCTGACCCTCACGGAAGAGGACGAACTCCATACCATGGAAGCCCAATACAGACTGGAACTGCTCGTTCTTGTCGGAAACGAACTTCTCTGGAGTATCGCTCTTGAAGCCTTCAATGAGGCTGGCATTGGTCAAAGCAGAAACTAACTGATTGTGGTCGAGTGGCCAGGAGTCGATGTGTGGGTCGATATTGTTGTCGGTAGCTGAACCATACAAGAATGCCTCGCTGCGCTCCCACTCACGGCGTGCGTTCTTGAAAGCCTCGCAGGCAGCGTCAATCTGGCTCTGTGTCATGGTGCCAGCCTCTGCTGCCTTGTAGAGCGTTGTGCAGGTGGTGTAAAGTTCGCGTGAGTTCTTTGCTAAAGCCTGGTAAGTGGGGTAAACCACATTCTCGACGTAAGCCTTGGTGGTTTTCTGCATCGCGAGATCAGACGAGTTGATGGTTGTTGTAGCCTGACCTACGTCAGGCAGATCGAAAGTTGTGTCGTCATCGTTGCCGCATGATGCAAAGCAGAGTGCCAAGCCACCCATCATGAATGACAAGGCCAATTTCTGAATTTTTTTCATTTGTTTATGTTATTATTATTAATGAATGTATACTTCTCTAACTTCTTTAACTTCCCCATTTGCGAAAGTTGTGTATGTTTTTTTAGATCGAAATCCTCATTCTGCGATTACAGGAAGAAACCCTGGTAGGCGACGCCGATGTTGAGGGCAGGCTCGTCGTTGTACTGGCTTCTGAACTTGCGCAGGTTGTACTCTGCTTTCACGCAGATTTGCTTGATGGGGTAGTAGTTGATACCGCCAGCGAAGATCTGTCGCTTGGTGTACTGCTTGGTGGTGTTGTTGAGATAAGAGTCGTAATACTCGTAGTGACCGAAGACATACAGTTTCTGGTTATCGGCACGCAACTTCTCTATCTGTGAGAATACATCGTAGCCTACCTCAAACATGGTGGCGATGGCATGGCTTCCGAAAGCCTGGTTGGTCTCGTAAGGCTTCACATACTGCACGCCAGGCTTTACCAGCTTGCTGATGGCAGCGGCATCGCTCACGTAGCCATAGTCTACATTGCCACGTGCCATCCAGTTGTGGGCCTTGTAGGTGAAGTCGAGTGCTCCGAGGAAGATGTTGCCCTTCAGCTTCTTGTTGTTGCCTTTCTCCATATCGTGGGGCACACTGTTGTGCATAGATTGTCCGAAATAGCCACTCAAACCGATGCGCAGCCCAGGGATGGTGTAGTTGTCGACACGGGCAGAAAAGCCATATTTGTTGGCTGTTTCAAACTCGAAAGGCTTCGTGGTGCCAGGCTTGATCCAGTTGAGCGAACTAAACTGATAGGCATCAAGTCCAGCAAGGAACTGGGCTTCGTAGCGGAAGTCGCCATGACGTCCCCACACTGAAACTCCCGTCTGATGCCAAGTGCAAGGCAGAATGGTGTTCTCGCCCTCAGGACGGTATACGGTGAAGAAGTTGAGGGGTTCGTGATAAGCATTGGTCAGGCCTACAGGCACTACGATGTGTCCGGCACGGATGTTGAGGAACTTGCCAAATGATTTCTGAATCCAGAACTGTTCCAACTCTACCTCACCGCCTTTCTCCTGCTCCTGTTCAAACTCGATAGCCTCCTCTGCCTCATATTCGATGGCAGAACCTGTGCCTCCGTGCTCAAACTCGATCTCAGTGCCGAATGTCCAGCCCTTGCCAAAGTCGTAGCCTAAATAGATGACTGCATGAGGAATGTCGAATCGTCCATGGCTGGGGTCGTCCTTATGGAGCGAGGCTGAACTGTATCGGTTGCCGCTGTCGCTGTAGAAGTTACGGCTGAAAGCCACTTCGCCATAGCCGCCTATGCTGAGGCGCTTTCCGTTGGCATGTTGCATCACACTGTCGGCTGCAACTACTTGTGCGTTGGCGCTTGCCAACCCTGCAACCAACGCAGCGGACATCAATCCAATTCTTAAAATGTTCATTTTTAAATGTTATCTTTTTTTTATCCTAAAATAAAAGAAAAGAGCGCGGATGTCTGCTTGCGGTCTCGACACTTTAGAGGCTTAGTATCTCCTTAAAGCCCTGAAGCTTGATAAGGAATTACGCAGCTCTGCCGCTCGGGAGTGGCAATCATCACCGCGCTCTTTCTCGATTTCGGGTGCAAAGGTACGGGGTTTTAAAAAATCTTGCAATACTTAAAAGTTGGTAAACTGTCGCATCCCCATTTTTAGGTATTGCAAGTTTCAGATGTTTTTTGTAATTTTGCAGCGGAAACAAAAACATGATGAATGTCCGCTCTTAAACGTACATGATTTAGGTCTAAAAAGTATACAACAACGATGAAAAATCAAAAGATGTATGAAGCTGATGACAAGATGATCAGCATTATTCGCGATAATTACAACATCCTTCAGAGCTTGGGTAGTTTCGGTATCAATCTGGGCTTTGGTGATAAAACGGTGAGAGAGGTTTGCGAGGAACAGGCGGTGGATACTTATACTTTTTTGGCGGTGGTGAACTTCACCATCAACGGCTATAAGGAGTACGACAATGCCTCGCGCCTGTCGTTGCCTACATTGCTGCATTATCTCAAGGCATCGCATGCTTACTACATTGATTTTCAGTTGCCTTTCATCCGCAAAGAGTTGGTGGAGGCGCTTGACGAGAACGACAATCTGGCCCGACTTATTCTCAAACTATACGATGAGTATGCGCACAGCATCACCAATCATATGAAGTATGAGGAAAAAACCGTCTTCCCTTACGTGCAGTCGCTTATCGACGGTACAGCACCAGCTAACTTCGACATCGAGACGTTCTCTAAGCATCACGTGCAGATAGACCTGAAACTGAAAGAGTTGAAGAATATCATCATCAAGTATTTGCCTTCTGACGGATTGCACAACAATCAGCTTAGCGCCACACTTTACGACATATATAATAACGAGGAATGGCTCAACCAGCATTCGCAGGTAGAGGAGGAAATCTTCATTCCTGCCGTGCGCAACGAGGAACGAAAGCTGAAACAAAGTGATGTGAGTGTTAAAATATCCAATATGATCAACCAGACACCGCAGAGCGATGAGCAGTTGAGCGACCGCGAGAAAGACGTCATCGTGGCTTTGGTACAGGGCATGACCAACAAGGAGATTGCCGACCATCTGTTTATCTCCATCAACACGGTGATTACTCATCGCCGCAACATAGCCCGTAAGCTGCAGATTCATTCACCTGCCGGTCTTACTATCTATGCTATCGTCAACAATCTGGTGGATATTTCGAGTGTAAAATTATAAGCTGGCATCATATCTTGTTGATGTCCACATAGCCATGCATCACGGCATAGATAGTAAGTGAGGAGACCGACTTCAGTCCTAATTTCTCCTGAATGTTCTTGCGGTGCGTGATTACGGTAGAGAGGCCGATACACAAAGTATCGGCTATTTCTTTGTTTATTTTGCCTTGTGCCACGAGTGCCAACACCTCGGTCTCGCGGTCGGAAAGAACTTTCTCCTTGACGGTTACGGGCATGGCAGGGAGGTGTTCGCCATGAGGATGACCTATCTTCTGAAGGGCAAGCAGATGTTTTACAAGTGTTTCTTCGGGCACACTCACGCAGAGACAATGGAAATCGTTGAGCTGTGAGTTGGGGTCGTTGCTGGGCGTGAGCACGATGGTGTGGTGTGCTCGCTGTCCCTGTACGAAGAAGTTACGGTGCGCCAGTACAATGTGCATGGACACAAAGTAATGGATGAAGCGGTCAGGATTGTTGAACTCAAACTCAGCAAAGCTGCCGAAGGTGCAAATATTCATCATCGGCATAACGGTTTCCAATAATTGCTTGAGTCCCATCATGGCGAGTGTGTTGTTCTCGATGATAGCCATTTCGGGCATCCTGCCTTGCATCCTGTCGTCCTTATGCAGGGCTCTCATTGCTTCTTCGTTCATGATTTCTATTTTTTGTTTTAATCTAAAGTTATTCGAGGAGTTGTGGAGATGTTGCGGAAGTTAATGTTCAATGTTCAAAACAAATGCTTTATAGTCTTCTGCTTCTTAGCAATAAAGCATATGTCTTAACTCCTTAACTCCCTTAAACTCCTGTAAATCTCCTGTTTATAAGAACGGTGTCAGTACCTTGGCGGCAAACCACCCTCTGAATCTCTGCCAGCCAGTTCGCCACTCGTGCCACTTCTTCTCGGTGAGCAGGAAACTGTCAGCCTTGTCCTTGTCGAAGAGGTCGGTGAGCTGCTTGGTGGTCTGTGGGTCAATGATGACAGCATTCTCCTCGTAGTCCCAGCGCAGGCTTCGGGCATTGAGGTTGGCGCTTCCCACCGTGCAGAATTTACCGTCCACCATGATAATCTTGGTGTGATGGAATCCTGGTGTGTACATCCAGATGTGGCATCCTGCTTTCATCAGCTTGTGCGCATTGTAGAATCCACAGTCGGGCGTCAGGGGAATGTCGCTCTTGGTGGAGAGCATGATTTCCACTTTCACGCCTCGCTTGGCTGCATTCTTGAGTGCCTTCTTCAGTTTGTGACTCAGGGTGAAGTAGGGACTGATGAGCTTGATGCTGTCCTGTGCATCGTTGATGGCGTTGACATAGAAGTAACGTATGATGTCCTTCGAAATGTGTGGCTCGCGGTTGATGATGCCCACCATCTTGTGATAAGCCGTGGCTGTGGTGTCGGGCTTGAGTCCGTCTACCAGATAGTCCTGACGTTTGGCACGGAAGTATTCTGCGCCATGTATATGCTGTCCGCTCACCTTGTTCCACATTTTCAGGAAGATGGCCTGCAGCGTGTTCACCTCGTCACCGTCGATGCGGCAGTGCATGTCGTTCCAGGAACCCACAACCTCTGTTCCCTTGATGTAATAGTCGGCCACGTTCATACCGCCTGTATAGGCTATTTGTCCGTCGATGACAACAATCTTGCGGTGGTCGCGGTTGAAGATGGCGTGAACCCAGGGAAACTTCACTGGTTTGTATTCATAAATCTCTATGCCGTTGGCACGAATCTCCTTGATGTGTCGTTTGCGTAAAGGTTTGTTGTTGGATGAGTTACCGAAACCATCATAGAGGGCTCTAACCTTGACTCCCTGCTTTGCTTTCTCAGCAAGCAGGTCGAAGAGTAAGCCGGCGATGCTGTCGTTGCGGAAGTTGAAATACTCTAAGTGCACACTTTTCTTTGCCTGGCGGATGGCCTGGAACAGATCGTCGAACTTCTCCTGACCGTTCATCAGGAGCGTGACGGAGTTGTTGTGGGAGAAACGAATTCCCTTCTCCCTCAATTGTTTGACAATGACCGAGTCGCTACTCTCTATCGTGTGATGATTGTCGGCAAGCAGTAAACTGTCTTGTGCGCTACACAGCGAGGAGAACAGCATGATGCTTGCAGTTAATAACAGGTATCTGAGTCTCATTCTGAAATATTGATGTTGTTTCCTCTCTTTTTTACACCATGCAGGCATAGTGGTCAACGATGCCCAGAAGATGTTTCTCGTCGTCCATCACCAATACGGTGTGTACCTTGTATTGGTGCATGATGTGCTGTATCTCTGTAATCTTGGTGGTTGGCGCCACGTGTTTGGGAGATGTCGTCATGATGTCGCTCACAGTCTTGTTGAAGAACTCTGCCTGCCATTTCTCCATGGCACGACGTATGTCGCCATCAGTGATAAGTCCGATGACACGGTTTTCCTTGTCTATCGATACGCCCAGTCCCAATTTTCCCTTGCTCACATGAATGATGGCCTCGCCCAAGTGCATGTCTTTAGGAATGATAGGCAGGTCTTCCTTCTTCATCACGTCCTCGGCTGTGGTGAGCAGGCGCTTGCCCAACTCTCCACCAGGGTGGAACTGTGCAAAGTCGCGTGGTTTGAAATGGCGTACCTGCATCAGCGCAATGGCTAAGGCGTCGCCCATGGCAAGTGCGGCTGTGGTGCTGCTTGTAGGAGCGAGGTTGAGCGGGCAGGCTTCCTTTTTCACCTTCACCGTGATGTGGTAGTTGGAGTATTTTGCCAACAGCGAGTGGGGATTGCCTGTCATCGAGATGATAGGTACGTTCATGTGGAGCACCATGGGAATGAATCGCAGCAACTCGTCGGTCTGACCGCTGTTGCTTAGCGCCAGAACCACGTCCTTATCAGTCATCACACCCAGGTCGCCGTGATAAACGTCGAGTGGATTAATGTAGAAGGCAGGAGTTCCTGTCGATGCCAGGGTGGCAGCGATCTTGGCTCCTACGTGTCCACTCTTTCCTACACCGGTCACAATGATTTTTCCTTCGCAGTGGTACATCAGGTCGACAGCCTTCTCGAAGTTGTCGTCCAACAATGCTATTTGGTCTAATATGGCTTCGGCCTCTTCGCGCAGAGCCTCTTCGCCATAGTGACGGATAGTCTTGTCCTCTATATGTTTGTTTTTTTCTGTCATGATTTATAAATACTTAAACTGAAAAGATATAGCTGCTAAGCCAATAAGTCAGCGATTAATACTTCAAGTTTGTCGAGTTCCAACATGTTGGCAGCATCGCTTTTCCCGTTGTCCGGGTCGGGATGAACCTCGAAGAAATAGCCTGTGGCTCCGAAAGCCTTTGCAGCCATGGCCATTGCAGGAACGAACTTGCGGTCGCCTACTGTTTTTCCGTTGCCTGCACTGGGGCGCTGTACGCTGTGTGTGCAGTCCATGATGACTGTGGGCACAATCTCTTTCATGTCGGGAATGTTGCGGAAGTCAACTACCAGGTTGTTGTAGCCGAAACTGTTGCCTCGCTCTGTGAGCCATACTTCCTTGGCACCGCTCTCCAGGGCTTTCTCTACAGGATATTTCATATCTCTGCCACTGAGGAACTGTGCTTTCTTTATGTTTACCGTCTTACCTGTATGGGCAGCAGCCACCAAGAGATCGGTCTGTCGGCACAGAAAGGCTGGTATCTGCAGTATGTCGCACACCTGTCCTGCTGCTTCTGCCTGATAACTCTCGTGAATATCGGTCGTGATGCGTAGACCGTATTTCGATTTGATGTCTGCAAGCATCTGCAGTCCTTTCTCCAGTCCAGGACCACGGAAGGAATGGATGCTTGTACGGTTGGCTTTGTCGAACGAAGCCTTGAATATGATGTCTGTACCCAATTTCTGGTTGATGCGTACGAGTTGCTGGGCTACTGTGTCTAACAGTTCCATTGATTCGATGACGCAAGGACCTGCAATGAATGTTGCCATATAGTTGTTTCTTTTTAAGTGTTAAATACTCAATGTTGGGTGTGAATTGTTTAATGCTCGATGTTAAGTGCTCAGTACTTATGCTTTCGCATTCAGTGCCGATTCTGCTGCATTGGTTTCTTCGGCTGATGCGGTTTTGATAGTTATCTCGCGCTGAGGGAATGGAATCTCGATGTTGTGTTCGTTGAGTGTATCGTAGATGCATTCCATAATCTTGCCGTCGTCCACATACTGTGTGAGTACATTCACCCAGATCAGAATCTTGAGTGTGATGCAACTGTCGTCGAAGCTTTTCAGCACGACTTTGACACCCTTCTCATGATAGATACAGTCGAGCTGGTTCAAGGCATCGATAAGAATCTGCTTCACATGTTTCACATTGGTGCCATAAGCCACGCCAACCTCTAAGACGTCGAGCTCATAACCATGGTTTCGGGTCATGTTCTTGTAGTTCTTCGAGAAGAGCTGTGCGTTCTGGAAGGCAATCACCGAACCGTCGGTAGCTTCGAGCATGGTCGATGTGTAGCTGATGCTGCTCACTCGTCCGCGCGTGCCGTCGCAGATGATATAGTCGCCCACCTTCACACGTCCCATCATCAGTGAGACTCCATAGTAGATATTTTCCAAAATGTCCTTGGATGCAAAACCCAGACCCGTGGACAAACCGGCAAAGATAGCCAAGAGCCATGACTTGCCAACCTGGAAGACGTTGAGGGCAACCATTAGCCAAATGCCCCAGATGATAACCTGCAGCACGTTCTTAAACATCACAATCTTGCTGGCTGCCGAGGCAGGGTCTTGCTTCTCGAAGTGATGGCGCATCAGATCGTTGGTGGTGATGTTGATATAGTTGAACAGGAAGAACAGGCAAGCCACAAGGCTGATGCTAAAGAGCGAGGCTGTGAAGTTGCTGGTTCTGATGTATTCCTTGTTGAAAATCATCCATGTGGTGTCGCTCATGTTGAATACGTCGGCTGCCCAATAGATGGCCACGATAAACGACAAGACACTTCCTGCAGGAATCAGCACCTTGTTGATAAACCGGAAAATCCATTTGTCGGTAATAGGCTTCTGCTTCAGGTTCTTGCGCTCTGCATAGACTTCCATCCAGTCTTTCAGACAGGTGATGCTCAGAATACAGGTGAGTTGCATCATCCACCAGATGATGATCTGCACCGACAGCAGGGTGAAGCCTATCCATGAACAGAAGGTACTGGCGGCAAAGACACAGAGCGAGATGTAGGCATACATCTTGTCCTCTCTCGGTACCAGCTTACTGTGGCGCTTGATGACGTTTGCTTGCCACAGCGAACAGACGAGCAGGATAGGGGGAAAAATGAAGTTGACCAGGCTGTTGGGTATCAAGATGATTCGGAACGTGATGACGAGGAAGCCCACCAGCATCAGGGGAGAATAGATGCGGAAGGCGCTCTTTATCTGGTCGTTGCCCACGCGGAGCAAGAGTGAAATCAGAATCACGCCTATGAGCCATGCAAACTCTACGAGCAGGCCGCATGCCATGATAACGAAGTTCTGATGAGCTGTAATGCGTATGATGCCCAAGAGAATGGCAAAGGTCACGACCGTCATCGCCATAATGATGCAGGTACGTTTGGCCATGAAGTTGTCCTTGATGCTCTCAAAACGACCTCGTTTCACCAATTGTGTCACCACGATGCGGATGGTAAAAAGGTTGAGGGCAATAGAGACAATGCCATAAAAAATGATGATGCTGAAGAGGATGAAGATGATTCTCACGTCCCATTGTGACATCATGCCTGGAGCTGGTCTGTATTTCTCTGCCACCGATGTCTTGGCTTCCCTGTAATGGTTGCTAACATGCCGCAGGATAGTGAGATAGTTGTCGCCACCATTGTTGAAGATGCTGTTCTGTATCTCGGCATATCGTTGGTTGGCATAGTCGTTGAGCGACTTCAGTTTTCTCTCGGTTATGTCGTAGGCTCTTATATAGTCCTGCAACTGTTGCTGTCGCTCTATTAATTGTCGGCGGATGTTCACTGCCAAGGTGAGGTTTACGTTGCGGTTGAGTTGTGCCTCCTTGCTCATGAACATCGTATTCATGTTGTACAGATAGTTGATGAGCGAGTCAAATCGCGCCACCTCTATATTATTCTTATTGATGAGTCCTCTGAACGGTGCCGCCTTCGACTTGAACTTATCAAACTGCTCAGTAGCTTCGTGGCAGGCGTATGTCAGGTCGAAGATGTAACCGTTGCGCTGCGAGTAGAGCATGATGGAGTTCTGGTCGGCTTGTGCCATGATGGTCATCAGTTCCTTGATGATTTGCTGCTGTTGCTGCTTGGCATATTCGTTCTGCTTCTCAAAGTCGAGATGATAGCTCGTCAACTCAGTACGGAGCATGAAGAGCGTTGTGTCGAGGTTGGCCTCTTTGAGCACGGCATGGCTGGGCAGCAGGAATGCCACCCACATCAGGATGATTATCGATAATTTCTTCATATAGTCTTCTTTATTCGTCTGCAAAGTTAAGCAAAAATGAAGAAAGAAGCAAAAAGATAATTCCTTTTTTACGATTTTCGATACGATATGTTGTTTTTCCCGTTAAATTTATTACTTTTGCAGATACGATTTAACACTTAACATTTAAACACATTATATGACAACACTCATAGCTGACAGCGGAAGCACCAAGACAGATTGGGCACTTGTGGATGATACTGGGCAAATTCTGTTCACCGGCAAGACACAGGGCATCAATCCTTTCCATCTCTCCGATGATGACATCTGGAAAATTCTTGCCGAGGAACTCACTTTACCTGAAGTACCGGCACGTGTGTTCTTTTATGGTAGTGGTGTTACCGAATCTATGAAGCCGCGCATGGAGCATCTGTTGTTCCAACAATTTCCACAAGCAGAGGTTCATGCCGAGAGCGATTTGTTGGGTGCAGCCCGAGCCTTGTTGGGACGACGTTCAGGCATAGCCTGTATCTTAGGCACAGGCGCCAACAGCTGTCTCTATGATGGCGAACAGATTCTTCTCAACACTCCTCCGCTGGGTTACATTCTTGGCGATGAGGGTAGTGGGGCTGTCTTGGGTAAGATGTTTCTCAATGGCATCTTCAAGGGTGCCCTGCCCGAGAGTCTGAAGCAGGAATATCTCTCTTGGTCGGGACTCGATTATCCCTCTATTATAAATAAGGTGTATCGTCAGCCTCTTGCCAACCGATACTTGGCTTCCATCGCTCCTTTCATTTCTATGCAGATGAAAAGGGTAGAAGAGGCAGCCGCCTCAGACAACAGTTGCCAGCATGCAGAAGTTTTGAGCCAGTACACAGAAACATTGCGTCTTCATGCCGAGGCTTTGCATCAAATGGTGGTCGAAGCCTTCGAACAGTTCTATCAGCGCAACATCACACCTTATCTTTCGTCTGTCGATTCTTCTCAAAACGCATCATCGCTCTCTGTTGCTTTTGTGGGAAGCATAGCCCACTACTTCGAGCAACCGCTTCGACAAGTCTTCGAACAACATCATCACCTTACAGTCTCTCAGATACTGAAGGCGCCCATGAAAGGATTAGTGAGTTATCATCTACATTAAATGTAAATAAAGCCCAGATTATGGGCTTTTATTGTTAATATACCATGCAAAAATAACATTTCGTACATATCAAATTAACCAAATGGTACACTGGGGTTTGTAAAAACACGCTAATTTTGCCATCGTACTGCTCTCAGCGTTGAGACCATCAAGAAGTTGGTGGAAAAGAACAAGCAAACGCAGGGAACTAAGTAAAAGATGATAAAAAAAAGGGGATTCCGGCTTATTGTACGTATTATTAGCATTGAAGGTGAGAATCCCGCTTTTAAGGAAAAAAAATCGGGATACCTTCTTCTCGCCAACGGAAACGGAGGATGGGAAGAAGGTTCTCATGTATAAGACAATAACAAAAAACAAAATATCAATGGCAAGTGTAAAAGAAAAAATAGCGTATGCGCTGGGTGATGCCGCTGCTGGTGGTATCGTATGGAAGGTCATGTCTATCGCCTTTCCTTTGTTTTTCACCAATGTATTCGGCCTCACATTCGCTGATGCGGCAGTACTGATGTTGGTTGCTCGTATGTTTGATGTCGTGACTGATCCTCTGATGGGAAGTTTAGCCGATCGAACTCAGAGTCGTTGGGGAACTTATCGTCCCTGGCTTATCTTCGGAGCCATACCTTTCGGTCTTATTTTTGCCCTGCTGCTTTATACTCCCGACTTAGGTCCAATGGGCAAGCGAGTATATGCCTATACTTTATATTTGCTCATGATGGCAGTTTACACGATGGTCAATGTGCCTTATGGCTCACTGCTTGGTGTGATGACCGAAGATGACAACGAAAAGAACCAGTTCTCATCTTTTCGTATGGTAGGAGCCTATGCTATGGGTTTTGCCACTCTGCTCTCATTCCCTTATCTGCAGAAGATGGTGGGTGGAAGTGATGCTCATCAGTATGCAGTCATAGGAGCCATGCTTGGTGTGGTGGCAGCAGTGATGACGCTTATCTGCGGACTCCTTACCAAGGAGCGACTCAAGCCCAAACGTGCAGAGAAGTTCTCATTCCGTCAGTTTGCTGATCTTGTGCACAACAAGGCTTGGCTGTATATGACAGCTATAGCTGTATGTACTAATTTCTTCAATGGTTTCCGTTATGCAGTGGCTGGCTATATGTTTGAGTATTGTCTGCATGGCAATGTAACCATAGAAGGACTCATTATCAACTATACTGTGTTTATGGCATTCGGTGAGGTAACCTGTATGATCTTTGGTGGACTATCACCAGTCTTTACTAAGACTGTAGGTTCTAAGCGTATGGCCTTTTTCTGGTCAGCATTGTTGTGTCTTGTCCTTTCTATTGCTTTCTTCTTTATTCCTATGAGTCCTGATTATATCTGGGTGATGATAGCTTTGGTGATACTCACCTCCATAGGTATCGGTATCTATTCACCATTGATGTGGTCGATGTATGCTGATGTGGCTGATTATCATACTGAGCATTTCGGAACCTCAGCTACAGGATTGATATTCTCCTCGGGTACGATGTCGCAGAAGTTTGGTACCGCTATCTCTGGTTCACTCATCGCTCTTTTCTTGGGTTGGGCTGGAGCCAATATGATAACAGACAAGATGGGAAATACTGTCATCGATCCTACTTCCATCACCGACTCTGTGCTTATGATGGTTTGGTCGCTCTTCTCTCTCTTCCCTGCTGTTATTGCCTTCTTGCTGATGGTATTGTCGTATAAATTTCCTATTAAGAAATAAAACGATGAACGATATGATGAATTTGAAGCAAACCATGCAGGATGTTCTTGAGCAGAACATCCTGTAATATTGGATAGACCATAAAATAATTCAGGCTCACTCTGATTGATAGGGTGAGCCTGAATTGTATTATAACTTCTGAACATGTGAAACTTGAATGTTATAATCGTAGTTTTTACCAAAATTTCTTTTGTTCTTCCGACCATTCGAAGCCTTGTGTTGCCATTTTGGCTTCCAGTTCTTTTCTGTCAACATTGAAGTGATAACAAATCTGGTCAAGTGTTTCGAATTCGTGATCTCGAAGCAAAAAATTAATGGCACTCACAAGCATGGGAATGTCATTGAGAGGTAATTTATCCATTTTCTTAAGTGTTTAATGTGTTGTGTCTAATGTTTATTTCAGTTCCTCTGACAGGAAGCGTGGAGTATATCCTTTCTTGCTCTTAGCCACTTTCTCGGGAGTGCCGGCACAAAGTAATGTTCCTCCGCCACGGCCTCCTTCGGGGCCCATGTCAATGATGTAGTCTGCCAATTTGATAACATCGAGATTGTGCTCAATGATGATGACCGTGTTGCCGCGGTCTACCAATTTCTGCAGTACATTCATCAAGATACGAATATCTTCGAAGTGAAGGCCTGTGGTAGGCTCGTCAAGAATATAGAGTGTCTTGCCTGTGTCACGTTTTGACAACTCTGTAGCCAACTTGACTCGCTGACTCTCACCGCCTGAGAGGGTGGTGGAGCTTTGTCCTAATTTGATATATCCTAATCCTACGTCTTGTAAAGCCTTAATCTTCTGCAATATCTGTGGTACGGCCTCGAAGAACTCTACAGCCTGGTTGATGGTCATGTCGAGTACATCGGCGATACTCTTTCCTTTATAGCGAACCTCCAATGTCTCACGGTTGTATCGTTTGCCGTGGCAAACCTCACAGGGAACGTACACATCCGGCAAGAAGTTCATTTCTATCGTCTTGTAACCATTGCCGCCACAGGCTTCGCATCGTCCACCTTTTACATTGAAGGAGAAACGCCCTGGTTTATATCCTCTTATCTTGGCCTCGGGCAGTCCTACGAAAAGCGAGCGTATGTCGCTGAACACGCCTGTATAGGTAGCTGGATTGCTGCGTGGGGTTCGTCCTATGGGGCTTTGGTCTACATTTACCACCTTGTCAATATTCTCGATACCCTCAATGCTGTCGTAAGGCATGGGCTGTTTGAGCGAGCGATAGAAGTAATGGGATAGGATGGGCTGCAGTGTCTCATTGATGAGTGTTGACTTGCCAGAACCGCTTACGCCTGTTACGACAATCAGATTGCCCAAAGGAAATTCTACGTCTACATTTTTCAGGTTGTTGCCCTTGGCACCATGTATGATGATGCTCTTGCCGTTACCCTTACGACGATGGGCAGGCAACTCGATAGCCATTTCGTGGTTGAGATATTGTGCAGTAATGGTATGGGTCTTGAGCATCTGTGCAGGAGTGCCCTGGAAGACCACCTCGCCTCCTTTGCGACCAGCCTTAGGACCGATATCTACAATATAGTCGGCAGCCAGCATCATGTCGCGGTCGTGCTCTACCACAATGACGGTATTTCCCAAGTCACGCAATTCTTTCAGACTGTTGATGAGTCTTTCGTTATCGCGTTGGTGAAGACCTATACTTGGCTCATCGAGGATATAGAGCACATTGACCAATTGGCTTCCAATCTGTGTGGCAAGACGTATACGCTGACTTTCACCTCCCGAGAGAGAAGCCGACTGACGGTTGAGTGACAGATAGTTGAGTCCTACGTCAAGAAGAAAGGTGACACGTGAGCGCAGTTCTTTGATAATCTCATGAGCCACTTTGGCCTTCATAGGTGGCAGGTGCGTCTCTACTTGGTCGAGCCAGTCGCGCAGTTCATCTATGTCGAGGTTAGCTACTTCTGATATGTTTTTGTCCCATATCCTGAAAGAGAGCGACTCGCGTTTGAGTCGTTGTCCCTTACATTCAGGACATACAACGGTGGATATAAACTGGTCAGCCCACTTTTTTCCAGCCGAGCTGTCGTCGTTCTCCATCACCATGCGCAGGTATTCGGTCACACCTTCGTAATCGCAGAAATAGTCGGAGGAGGTATGTACCTTCTCCTTGGCAATTTTTACCTTCTCGAGTGAGCCGTTCAGTATTTCCTGCATGGCATCGTCAGGAATATCCTTGATAGGTGTCTTTAGTTTGAGATCATACTTGTCGAGTACAGCCTCAATCTGCCAGAATATCATCTGATTCTTGTATTTGCCTAATGGTGCAATGCCACCTTCGTAGATGCTCAGGCTGTTGTCGGGAATCACCTTCTCCATGTCTATTTGGTCTACCTTGCCTAATCCCTTGCAGTGGGGGCAGGCACCTTCGGGCGAGTTGAATGAGAACATATTGGGCGCAGAATCCTGATATGCTATACCCGTGATGGGGTCCATAAGTCGCTTGGAGAAATTCTTTGCCTCGAGTGTGTCTTTGTCTATGACCATCACCATGCCTTCTCCCTGTTTCATAGCAGTAGCTACGCTTTTGCGCAATCGTTCCTCGTCTTCAGCTCTGACGGCAAGTTTGTCTATGACGACTTCTATGTTGTGATTCTTATATCGGTCGACCTTCATGCCTCGTGTGAGTTCGAGTATCTCTCCGTCTACGCGGATATTGAGATAGCCCTTGCGCCTCATGCTTTCGAAAAGCTCACGATAGTGTCCTTTGCGCTGTCGCACTAAAGGGGCAAGCAGGAAGATTCGTCTCCCTGCATAGTGGTTGAGTATCATATCGATGACTTGCTCCTCAGTGTATTTCACCATTTCCTCACCGCTCTGGTAGCTGTAGGCTGTTCCTGCACGAGCATATAGCAGACGCAGATAGTCGTATATTTCGGTTGTGGTACCTACCGTGGAACGTGGATTTTTGTTGGTGGTCTTCTGTTCGATACTGATGACAGGGCTAAGACCAGTAATCTTGTCTACATCGGGTCGCTCCATGCTGCCTAAGAAGTTACGGGCATAGGCAGAGAAAGTCTCTATATAGCGACGCTGACCTTCGGCGAATATTGTGTCGAAGGCCAAGGATGACTTGCCCGATCCTGATAGACCAGTGATGACGGTGAGTGAGTTGCGGGGAATCTCTACGTCTATATTCTTGAGGTTATGAACGCGGGCTCCCCACACATTTATCTTTTCTTCTTCTGATTGCATTATTGTCCTGAATTCGTTTGGTTTTCGATGTAACCTCTCAGCAGGTTGACATCACGCTTGATATTGTATTCTTTTCCATCGGCTCCTTTTGCCTTGACAAGGCAGAAGTAGACTCCATCCTTAACCGGCTTGCCCTTGTAGGTGCCATCCCAACCGTCGGCAGGGTCGCGCCATTCGAAAAGTTTTTGTCCCCAGCGGTTGAAGATGTAGCCATGAAACTCTATAAGACTTTGATATCCCGATTTGGCTTTATAGATGTCATTGATACCGTCTCCATTGGGACTGAAGGCATTGGGCATCTGTAGCTGACTTTCTGAGATGGTGACCGTAACGGGAGAATCGTCGGTAAGAAACTCCTGCACCTCGCCATCTTTCGTAAACTTTGCGTAGAGCACGATACGATGAGTTCCGCTCTGAGTAAACTCGAGTTCGGTGTCCTGCTCATACCTTATTATATAGGGAGTCTCCTCGGTATCGTGATAGATGCGCCATTCGTAATAGCCATCCCAGCCAGTCGTGTTCTCGGGGTTGGCCACACATGATGCTTTGACAGGGGCTGAGCCCGTATAGGCAAGGTCAGTACTTGTCTCTCCTTCACTGTTGGTGAACGTCACAACTGGATTGACGGTTGGATAGTCGTCTGCCCAGAGTGTTATGACCGGCACGAGGAGTGCCCATAACAGAAATGTGTATCGGGTGTTCAATCTCATATCTTAAATGTCGTTTTTGCCTTGTGAGGCGTTATTTTGTGCAAAGATACTAAAAAGATGAGACATGAATATGGCTGGTTGAGAGTTTTTTTGTATTTTTGCACATGAATAACCAAAATATCGACGTTATGAGACTAAAATTAAGATATCTGTTGCTCGTTTTGGGCTTGATGTTGAGTTCTGTCATGTTGGCGCAGAGCATTAAATGGCGCGACATCTATACGGTGAAGAAGAAGGATACCATCTTCAGTATTGCCAAGAAGTATGGATTGAGTCTGCCAGAACTGATGGATGCCAATCCAGAGATGAAACAGGAAGGATATGTATTGAAGAAGGGTGATACCCTCTTTATTCCTTACGAAAAAAACACCCAGGTGACTCAGACAGTTGCTGCTGGTAAGAACTTGAAAGCTGCCCAGCAGGTAACTGTTGCCCAAACCGCAAGTACTGTGAAGGTAGGGGTTATGTTGCCTCTTCATGATGTAGATGGCGATGGCAGACGAATGGTGGAGTATTATCGAGGCATCCTGATGGCTTGTGAAACATTGAAGCAGAAGGGCATTTCTACAGATATACATGCCTGGAACGTGCCTATTGATGCCGATATCCGTACCACGCTTTTACAGGAAGGTGCCAACAAGTGCGATGTGATATTCGGCCCTCTCTATTCCAAGCAGGTGAGTGCGTTGGCAGGATTCTGTAAGACCTATGGCATCAAGATGGTGATACCTTTCTCAATAACTGGCGATGATGTGGAGCGCAACAAGGAAATATTCCAAGTATATCAGAGCCCGGAGCAGCTCAATGAGGCTACTATCCAGGCTTTCCTGAAACGTTTCCCAAGTGCCCATCCCATCTTCGTAGACTGTAATGACAGTACTTCACGTAAGGGAAACTTCACTTTCGGACTTCGTAAAGAACTGGAACGCAGAAAGATAAACTACAGCATTACCAATGTGAACAGCTCGATCGATCAGTTTGCCAAGGCTTTTGCCCCTTCAGTCCGCAATGTGGTGGTACTCAATACTGGACGTTCGCCACAGCTTACAGCCGTACTCAACAAGTTGGATGAACTGGATGCTAAATATCCAGGAGCCGTGGTGTCGCTCTTCGGTTATACAGAGTGGCTGATGTATGCCAAGTACAATCTCGACCGTTTCTATAAGTACGATACATACATTCCTTCTACTTTCTACTATAATGCCAATTCTGCACGTACTTTGCAGTTGGAGCGCAACTACAGCCAGTGGTTCCATGTGCCAATGATGATAGCACAGCCAAGCTTTGCTCTGACGGGTTACGACCATGCTATGTACTTCATACAGGGCATCAAGAAACAAGGTAGAAACTTTGTAGGAAATGGCAGTATAGTGGGTGAGCAGCCTGTACAGACTCCACTTCGTTTCGTAAAAACTGCCAAGGGAGGTTATCGCAATCAGTTGTTGCAGTTGATACACTATACCTTCAATAGACAGATTGAGGCTGTGACATATTGATGAAGTCGCTTGTTGGCAAGTGAAAATAGACATGAACAGAAGAAATAAAGACCAATGAACATAAAACATATAATAGCGGTTGTGGCACTGAGTGTCTGCAGTCTTACAACGGTTCAGGCACAGATAGGTGAGCATCGTAGCGATTTTGCCATAGGTGCAAATGGTGGCTATGTGCTCAGCAAGGTGGGCTTTACTCCTACGGTGCAGCAAAAACAGCATGGCGGTATAACGGGCGGAGTGTCTTTGCGCTACGTATGCGAAAAATACTTCAAGACCATTTGCTCGGTTTATGCCGAGGTGAATTATGCCAAGGTGGGATGGACAGAAGACATACTTGACATAGAAAACAATGCCGTGCTGATCAGTGGAACGGGTGAGGCGCTGAAATATCAGCGTGATATTACTTATATACAGATACCAGTCTTCGCTCATCTGGCATGGGGAAGGGAGGAGCGTGGCTTCAACTTCTTTGTCAATTTAGGTCCGCAGATTGGAATTTATCTGAATGAAAGTACCACGACCAACTTCGATGAGACAACACCAACCGAAAACGACCGGGTAAGCAATATCACTGCTCAGTACGATATGCCTGTAGAAAAGAAACTCGATTATGGAATCGCTGCAGGTGCAGGTATGGAATACAGTATTCCCAAGGTGGGACATTTCCTGCTCGAAGGCCGTTACTATTATGGTTTAGGCAATATCTATGGTTCTTCCAAGAAGGATTACTTCGGAAAAAGTAACTTCGGACAGATAGTTGTAAAGGCTTCTTATCTCTTTGATATCACTCGTACCAAGAACGTGAAGAGAAAGTAACTTTCTTTTGTCGGAAAGCAGCTCTTAAGTGTTACTTTAAGGGCAGAACTATCCTTCTGGTGATGGTTATGGAAAAATTAGTAATAATATAAAATGAGTACAACAGAAAAAATTCAGATGAAATTGAGCGACTCTGCGTCCGCTCGCTGGACAGCCCTCTTCATTGTGAGCGTCACGATGATGTTCGGTTACTTTTTTACAGATGTAATGTCTCCACTTGAGCCTCTCTTGACAGCAGCCAAGGGGGCAGAGAACGGTCTCGGACTCGGATGGAGTTCGGATGAGTATGGCTTCTTCTCAGGTGCCTACGGATACTTCAATGTGTTCCTCCTGCTCCTCTTCTTCGGTGGTCTTATCCTCGATAAGTTCGGTATCCGTTTTACTGGTGTCCTCTCTACCGTCCTGATGTTTGGTGGAGCCTTGTTGAAATGGTATGCTGTAGGTCATGAGTTTGCCGGATTTGTAGCAGTACCATTCTTTGGTACTTATAGTACACAGGTAGTGATAGCCGCTCTTGGTTTCGCCATCTACGGCGTGGGCTGCGAAATCTGTGGTATCACAGTGAGCAAGGTCATTGTGAAACAGGGCGGACGCATCAAAATGCGTTCGCCTCCAAAAGTTTTGACAGGTAATTTTCGTCCCAGCCAGCTTTCATTCTTTTTAAGTTGATACTTCCCTTGATCGTTTTATCCTTTTTAAGGAT
>NZ_JARJVV010000015.1:0-110825 GCF_029348455.1 Segatella intestinalis | reverse complement strand
CCTGATTAAGCCAAATCCGCAAGGCAAAGACTTGCCTCGCCTATCAAGGCCAATTCTGGTCATCTATTAAGACCGAACTCGGTCGTCTATTAAGACCAAGCCCAGCCATCTATTAAGACCAAAGTCTTCTGATATTCCTTTATTTTTCGTACCCCTTATTCTGAATGAGTTTTTTATTCAGATTGATACACTTTTGCGGAATGGGGAACACCGTCGTGTAGCCTGACTGTTCGTTTGGCAATGGTTCTCGTAGATCATAAGCCCCAGTGAAGAGGCCGAAGCGAATCAAGTCTTGACGCCTCCAACCTTCCCAAACAAGTTCGAGCAAACGTTCGCGCAAGATATTCTCGAGTGAAGCCTCACAGACAGGCATTCCTACACGCAAGCGCACAGCATCGAGTTCAGCACTACCATCCTCTCCATTGCGCACTTTAGCCTCAGCTTTCATCAAGAGAGCATCAGCATAACGGAAAAGCACAATATCGTTGCTTATCAGTCTACCGTCCATATAAGCAGTTCGGTCCACCTCATACTTAGCCATTCTGGCGCCCGCAGTCTTGACATAAGGGCTGTTAGTAAGATTTTGTTTCACCTCAAGAGGTTGATATTCAAGAACTTTACCATTATCCATCAGAACATTTTTTCCATCAACCTTCACCATACCAGCCACGAAATTGACCTTGCATCGTGCATCCTCATCTGTCTCACCATAATGGTTTGTCCTCATCGTGGAAACCGTAGCACAAGTACCATTCTCACTGCCCCATCCAAAGAGCCCGCCATGCGCATAATGATAAGAGCGGAAGAGATAATGAAACTGATTGACATACACGTTCTTATCCATAGGAATCGTAAAGATATTCTCACGAGAGTTTTCATTGTGAGTAGAGAAATTGGCAGCATAATCATCCTCCAACATATAACCCTCCTCTGCCAATTTATCACAATAGTAGATACAGGTTTCCCAGGCATTCAGTTGGTAGTTTCCATTAACAACAGGCTTGTCTGCCAATCTTCCGGCAGCATCATCTGCGTTATGGTTCTCTACAGGAACGTTCAGGACAATATCCTTTCCTCGAGGCCGGTTCTGATAACCGGACGTCCAGTCGTCATAGGTATAGATTTCAGCATTCAACGCCAACTTAGCCAACAAGAAGTTTGCTACAGGCTGTGTGATACGCCCATAGAAATTCCCCTCTTTGTTGCTATGTTCGTCAGGGAGAAAAGGCGAAGCCTGCTGCAACTCGTTAAAGACAAAACGGAAGACTGTACTGCGCGGCACCTGTCCCAAATCCACACCTGACGAAGCCTGTTCGGAAGAAGAAAGAATCAATGGAATCCGCCCGAACATATCCATGGCATAGTAATAGAACAAGGCTCTCACAGCCTTCACTTCTGCCATATAATCCTGCTGTTGCTGAACAGAGAGCAAGTTTTTTTTGCTTTCGATTACATCCAAAGATTTATTGGCAAGCACGATGACCTTATACAGAAATTTCCATGTATCGTAGAGCGACTGATCATCGGCAGTCCACCGATGCTGATACATGGCATTCCACAATCCTCCATCATACCAGTCGCCACCCCGTATCGGAATGATCGCCTCGTCTGTGGTCAGGGTATTATAATCATATACTCCCCGGCACGTGCCTTGTATTCCCTCACTCTCATTGGCGCTTCCTATATAGTTGTAGAGCGAAGCCACCGCATTGGTATATATTTCAGAAGCCGACCCATAGATGGCATCTTCGCCAAGTTGGTCTTTAGGATGTTCGTCAAGACAGGAGGTAAGACACATCGCTGCCCATGCTATATATAATAAGGTATAGTGTTTCATATCTGCAAAATGTTTTTAGAATTGAATGCTCAAACCCATAGAGTAAGTGCGATAAACGGGATAAGTCCTCTTATCATCAATACCCATCGTACTGTTGACCACATAACTGTTAATCATCGGTGTCAACCCACTGTAACCAGTTATCGTCGCCAGGTTATTGACACTCAGCGAAAGGCGCAGCGATTTTACCACTCCCTTTTTTATGGGCACGTCATATCCCACGGTGAGATATTCGATATTCAGATAATCACCATTCTCCAGCCAATAGTCAGAGACATTCTGGTCTACAATATTTTTCTCGGGTGCACCCTTCAACACATTATAGTCTGGGAAACTCGACATATTGGTGTAAGCCAATCCCGTACCATTGAATATCTTATGTCCGAAGGCACCATTCATCTGCAAGGAGAGATACCAGTCGCGATATCTGAAACTGACATTCGAACCCAGTGTGACCTTAGGTGTAGCCTGACCAGCTATATACCGGTCGCCACCATCACTCAGGTCCACCGTTCCATTCCTGTCCAGATCTTCAATATCATAGCGATAATGTCCGTTTCCATCCTCTACCAATCCCTTGCAATGAGGCAGATAGAAGACTCCCAGCGGCTGACCTACAATCTGATAAACCACATTGTTGTAACCTCCATGCTGCCCAGCTCCCGACAAGCCTCCCATAGCCGTCACATCGGCTGCCGACATCTGCATGCCTTCATACTCGCCACTGAGCGACAAGAGTTTGTTCTTCTGCCACGCCAGGTTCATATTGATATTAAGTTCCATATCCTTCTTCTGCACAGGAGTAACCGAGAAACCAAATTCAAGTCCTTGGTTGCTCATCGAGCCTATATTCGCCAGCAATTTGTCGTAGGCGAATGGCGGAACCGGCACATCGTAGGCATAAAGCATATCAGTCGTTTTGGAGTAATAATATTCTGCCGTCATGACCAGCCGATTGTTCCACAATCCCACGTCGGCGCCAATGTTCCAGGTGGAACGAGTCTCCCACTTCAAGTTTGGATTATTGTTTCTTATCATGCCCATCGTCACCGTAGGCGAGCTGTTTATTGACACGATACCATTCTGCCGCACCGTATTCATGGTAGTATAAGAAGAAATTCCTCCAAGATTTCCCGAACGTCCATAACCCGTACGAAGTTTCAGCATCGTGATATCATCTATATGGCGCAACCACTTCTCGCGTTTCATGTCCCACGACATAGACAGCGATGGGAAAAAGCCCCAAGTATGATCATCGCCTACCATTGAGGAGCCATCACCACGAACCGATACCGATACGGCATATCTGCCTAACAGAGTATAGTCGGCTCCAGCCATCACCGAGGCCAGCGACGGGTCTTCATAGTTGCTGTCGGTACCACCAAAAGGTCGTGATGCAGCAACACCTATGTTATGATAGCCCATATCGTTATTGGTAATGCCCTTGGCTGAAGTCCAGAATCCCGAGCGCACATCTTTCTGATACTCCGCTCCCGCCATAGCCTTCAGGTCGTGTATTCCCCATACATGCTGATAGTTTGCCTGCACATTGGCAAGCCATTCCTCACTCTTGAACTCACCACGATACAGATTGCCCTGAGCCCAGACCCATGTAGGACAAAACTGGTCGTTCTCGTTAGAAGCATAGCTATAAGCCCCAAAACCAGAAACGCTCAAGTCTTTCGAGATGTCATAGCTCAGTTTCAGATGAGCATTGAAATTCATGTTCTTTGTGTCATTCCGTTCAGCCAACAAAGCTCCGGGAGGATTGATCTGCGAAGCAGATCCATTCTTCAGCCAGCTGCCATTCACTCTGTCATATGGATAGGTGGGATTCATGGCATCAGCCGAATAAAAGAGCATCTGGTTATCGAAGATATCGTTGTTCTTGAATGAAGATCCAAACACGCCGAAGTCGCCCGTGAGCCTGTCACCGAAGGCTTTCTGTGTAACATCAATCTTTGCCACCAAGTTACGATACCCCTTGCTTCGGATGATGGTATTGTGGTCTATATAGCCAAAAGAAGCCCGATAGTTGCTTTGCGGAGTACCGCCGCTGAAAGCCAGATAATGGTTTTGCACCTGTCCGGTACGGGTAATTGCCTTACGAAAATTGGTATTGCAGCCTTTATCGTTATACTCGAGTCCTAATTTTTGCGCAGCAGCAATGTATTCTGCAGCATTGAGCATCTCCATACTCTTGCACATGGCCTCAAGTCCGTAGTTCCCCTCGTAAGAGATCTGAAATCCCCTACCCGTTCCTTTCTTGGTCTTGACCTGTATGACGCCCGAGGCGCCACGCGATCCATAAAGAGCCGTTTCACTGGCATTCTTCAACACCGTAAAACTTTCAATATCAGCAGGATAAATAGTAGCAAGCGTAGCCACATCCGATGTCACCCCATCGATAATAACCAGCGGATCGTTGCCGCCCATGATAGACGTGGTGCCACGCACACGCACTGAGTTGAGCATGGCCATACGGTCGAGACCATTACTTGTCACGTTCACACCTGCCGTCTGTCCGTTCAAGGCATCGAGTGCATTATTGACCACACCCTTTTTGAGCAGTTCCGGCTCAACGACATTCATTGTTCCCGGCAGATGCAATGTGTCCAACACGAAAGACTGTTCGCTCTGAGCCTTTACAGCCAAAGGAGCCGACAGCGCCAGGGCACAAATCATTCTACATATAAATTTCCTCTTATGCTTCATATATTGTTTAGGTTAAAGATATGCTGCAAAAATATAAAAAAAAATGCGAACTACATAACAAATCTACAAAAAAATCTTCTTCTTGTTCTTAACAAAATTCCATAAACCTTATTTCCAGTCCAATAAAAAGAAGCCTTAAAACAAAAAACAAAATAAACATTCGATTTATTTTGCAGTATATATCTTTTGTTGTAACTTTGCACCCGGTTAGCAAAATGCTAACTAAGGGGTGCTACCGCAATTGCGGATGCTGAGATCAGACCCATCGAACCTGTCCAGGCAATGCTGGCGTAGGGAAAATGAGAAAAACCGATGGCAGGCGCAAGTCTCATGGCTTGCCTGTGTTCTATATCCACACACCTCTTTATATTTTATACATTATATAATAAAAGGAAATGAAAAAAGATTTGTTGCTTTTTGCAGCCTTCATCTTCGGCGTAGCGACTACAGCCGGTGCTGCAAAAAGCAAAGCAGGAGAACGCATCGACACTCTGAAGGCAAGACAGCTGCAGGAGGTCCAGGTTATTTCGACACGTGCAAGCAAGAAAGCACCTTTAGCTTTCACCAATGTCAGCAAAAACGATATTCAGGCTGTCAATTATGGCAAGGACATTCCTTACCTGTTGGCACTCACTCCTTCTATCACTCTTACCTCGGATGCAGGTAACGGAATCGGCTATACCACGCTTCGAGTACGTGGCACAGACCCAAGCCGCGTAAACATCACAGCCAACGGAATCCCTATGAATGATGCCGAGAGCAGTTCACTCTTCTGGGTCAACTTCAGTGATTTCGCTTCCAGCACACAGAGCATACAGATTCAGCGTGGTGTGGGAACCTCTACCAATGGTGCAGGTGCCTTCGGAGCTACTGTCAACATGCTGACAGACAATATTGGTGCCAAGCCATACGTTGGTCTTGACGTATCAGGCGGCAGCTATTACTCTCACAAGGAGACTGTTCGCTTCAGCACAGGTCTTATCAACGGCCACTGGGGTTTGCAGGGACGACTGTCCAACATCGGCAGCAAGGGTTATCTCGACCGTGCTTCAGCCAAGCTCAACAGCTACTTCCTCCAGGCAGGCTACTTCAGCGACAACACCATGGTGAAGTTCATCACCTTCAATGGTCAGGAAGAAACTTACCACGCATGGAACTACACATCCAAGTATGAGCAGAGCCTTTATGGCCGTCGCTACAACTCTTGTGGCGAGTACACAGATGTAAACGGCAACCGCGCTTACTATGACAACCAAACTGATAACTATCACTCTCAGAACTATCAGCTCATCTGGAACCAGCGCCTCACCAATCTTTGGAACCTCAATGCTGCGCTCCACTATACCCGTGGCGATGGTTACTACGAAGAGTATAAGTGCCATAAAGACTATGCCGAGTATGGTCTGAACACCACAGAATTGAAGAACGACCTCATTCGTCGCAAGCAGATGGGCAACGACTTCTATGGTGCAATCGCTTCCGTCAACTACGACAACCAGAAGAATCTCACCGCCAACTTCGGTGGAGGCTGGAACAAGTATGATGGTGACCACTGGGGAAATGTGCTTTGGCACAAGGTAAACGGTGACATCGCTCGTGACAATAATTTCGAGTACTATCGCAACAATGCCAAGAAGACCGACTTCAATATCTATGGCAAGGCAAGCTACGAGTTTGTCAAGGGTCTCAGCGCCTTCCTCGACTTGCAGTATCGCCACGTTAATGTGAAGATGCAAGACCCAAGCGATTGGTTCATTGGCAACAGCTTCACTGGTGACTATATCATTAACGAGAAGTACGATTTCTTTAATCCTAAGTTTGGATTCAACTACGATATCAACGCCAACAACAAGGTGTACATCTCTTACGCCATCGCACACAAGGAACCAGTAAGAAATAACTACGAGGCCTGGAATGCTGGTTCTGAGAAACCTAAGGCCGAGCGTCTTAACGATTTGGAGCTGGGCTATAAGTACCAGAGCAGCAAGTTCTCAGCTGGTGCCAACTTCTACTATATGAACTACAAGAACCAGTTTGTGCTGACAGGTGAGCTCAACAGCATCGGCGAGGCTGTAACACGCAATCTTGAGAAAACCTACCGAATGGGTGTAGAGTTGGAGGCTGCATGGAAGCCAGTAAGTTGGTTCCAGTGGGATGCCAATGCCACCTGGTCAAAGAATCGTGCCAAGGATATGATGGTAACATTGGAAGATGGCGAGACCAACGTCAACTTAGGCGAGACGCCACTGAGTTTCTCTCCAGACTTCATCTTCAACAACATCTTCACCTTCCAGTACGCAGGTTTCAAGGCTGCCATCCAGAGCCAGTACGTCAGCGACCAGTACTTGACCAACACAGGTTTCAAGACCATGGAGTGCAACGACAATGTAGACCCAGACACCTACGAGGCAAAAGGCAACACTTGCTACGAGACCCTGTTATTGAAGAAGCACTTCACCACCAACATTGACCTGAGCTACCACTTCTCTTTGAAGAAGATCGGCTTGAAGGATGCCACCATCGGTGTGACACTCTACAACATCTTCGATGCAAAGTATGACAATAATGGTTGGGCAGCACCAACATATCGTATGGTAGACGGCAAGGTAATTGCAGTCAACTTATGGGGTAGCCGCGACTATGGTGCAGCAGGTTTTGCTCCATCAGCACCATTCAACTGCATGGCTCATCTCTCTATCAATTTCTAATCATCGACAAAACGACTAAAACATCATGATGGATTTCATCACATCACATGGTTTAGACATCATCACCACGGTACTCGGACTGGTTTACATCCTGTTGGAGTACCGTGCCAGCATTTATCTCTGGCTGATAGGAATTGTGATGCCAGCCCTTGACATCTGGCTTTACTGGGGGCATGGTCTTTATGGCGACGCCGGTATGGCAGCCTACTATACCGTAGCTGCAGTCTACGGATATGCCGTATGGAAGTTTGGCAAGAAGCACAACCAAAAGGCTGAAGAAGAACTGCCGATTACCCGTATGCGCAAGTCGCTCTATCTTCCTGCCACCGTCTTCTTCCTTGTGGCATGGGGACTCACCTATTATATATTGGCGACCTATACCAACTCCACAGTGCCTCTCCTCGATGGTTTCACCAATGCCCTGAGCTTTGTGGGTCTGTGGGCCTTGGCACGCAAGTACATCGAGCAATGGTTCTTCTGGATCATCGTCGATGTAGTATGCTGCTACCTGTATATCGTAAAAGGTATTCCCTTTAAAGCAGGACTCTATGGTCTGTATGTCATCATTGCCGTAGCAGGCTATTTCAAGTGGAAGAAGATGATAAAACAATAAATAACTACTATAACCTCTGAACTTACTTACGAAAGTTCTATAAAACATTGAAGCTGAAAAACTAACTATTCGTTGTTTTTCAGCTTCAATGAGTTTTCTATGCTGGTCAGTTCATCTCTGAAATCAGCATCCAGCTTCAGTCTTTGCTCTACTTTTGTGCAACTGTGAATCACCGTACTGTGATCTCTGTTGCCCACGAGCTTTCCTATACGTGAGGCCGGCATTTTAGTATGCTTGGCAGCCAAGAACATCGTCACCTGTCTTGCCACCACAAACTCACGCTTACGGCTCTTGCTGTGAATGGCTGTAGGAGTGACATTGAAATGATGACATACTTTATCTATAATATCATCCATTGTGAGCGGATGGTCGTCAATCTTCACAGCCCGCTTGATGACACGCTCTGCCAGTCGGATATCGATATTGCTGTTATATACAATACTGTAAGCCAGAAGTCCATTGATAGCTCCCTCCAGGTCACGCACACTTCCATTACAAGTCTGTGAAATGAAAGCCACCACATCGGCAGGAATCTGCAGCCCATCTCTTCGTATCTTGCTTGCCAGGATGTCCACGCAGAGTTGCACATTCGGCTTCTCCAGCTCTGCCACCAGTCCACAAGAGAAACGGGTAAGCAGTCGGTCGGGCATATCCTTCAGTTCTACCGGAGGACGGTCGCTCGCCAATATGATTCTCTTTCCGTTACGAAAGAGGCTGTTGAAGATATGAAAGAAGGTATTAAGGGTCTTGGTCTTTCCTGCCCACTCCTGAATATCATCCACTATCAGCATGTCTATTGTCTGATAGAAATTGATGAAATCGTTGGTGGAGTTGTGAAGCACCGCCTCTATATACTGGTTCTGGAAGAGGCGTGCGCTGACATACAGCACTCTCTTCTTGGGATAAGTCTTCTTGGTCAGCACACCGATGGCATTGACAAGATGCGTCTTGCCACTACCTGACGGACCATAGATAAACATGGGGTTAAACTGAGTGGTATTGGGATGTTCGGCAATAGAATAGCCTACCGAACGCGGCAACTTGTTGCTGGCACCCTCCACATAGTTGTTGAACGTGAGCTTAGGATCAAGCTGCGTATCGATGTCTTCGGGCTGCTGCACTTTAGGCTGTTCGGCCTGTATACGTCTCTGCTCAGCCACATCCACATCATTAGGATCGGCTTCGAGGACTATCGTCTTCTTGTGTTCCAAGTCGGCAACGACACGGTAAGTCAATCTTACTCCCTCACCGAAGTTACGCTGCAGCACCTTGCTCAGCAAGTCCACATAGTTAGCCTCCAGATACTCATAGAAGAAGGTACTGGGCACCCTAAGCAACAAAGTCTTCGTAGCCGGTTTGTACGACTCGAAGACGATGGGCTCAAACCAAGTCTTGTATTGGTCGGGCTTCACTGCATCGCGAATAACGGCGAGACAATTATCCCAGAGTGGTTTTGGACTTGCTAACATTCTCTATATGATATATTTACTATTTATTTTTACTTTACAGGCAGCTCCAAACAAAGCGAACCTGTCTGCAAAGTTATAAAATAAATAGCAAATACACAAATCTTTATTTATCTTTCTTGCCAAAGATTGAAAAATGTACATAGCGCTTAGGATGCTGTCTCAGGTTGACAACCAGCGAGTCGGCATCGCGCATGGTGGCATTGAGATTATGATACAGCTGCGGATCGTTCATCAACAGTCCGAGTGTTCCCTTGTCACTATTCAGTTTGTTGGTGAATTCCTCTGCATTTGCCAAGGTACGGTTCACCCTGTCGAGTGTACCCTGCACATCGAGACCGGCCAGGTTGGCAGTCAACTTGTTGGTATTGTCGAGTACACCGTTGGCACGGTTGATCATACCAGGCACCTGCTTGTTGAGACCTGTCATCAGGGTATTCAGCTCACGGGTAGACACGGTGAGGTTGGATGTGATGGTCTGTACATTGTGCAGTGATGCTGCCAGGGCAGGGTCAGCAAGGAGAGCATTAAGGCTACCCAGTATAGAATCGAGTTTGGGCAGCATCTTCTCGATGGCAGGCACCATATCTGCCACCTTTCCCATGGCTCCTGCATTCACAGCACCGGGGATGATGCCTCCTGGCTCTATGCGTTCACGGGGATTGGTGGCCAGGAGCAGATTCACCTGCAGGTTGCCCATGAGGTCTTTCTCTATCTCTGCCTTACTGCCAGCAGGTATACGCAAAGCCTTGTCGATATCAGCCTTCACCTTGATAGGTCCATCCTGACCATAGTCAAATTCTATCGCGTCTACTGTTCCCACCTTGTAACCATCGGCATAGATAGGAGTAGAGGCTCCCAATCCCTGAATGTCGTTAAAGGTAATGTAATAGTAGTTGTGTGACGAGAAAAGGTTGATGCCCTTCAGAAAGTTGATTCCGAAGTACATAATCAATATGCCCACGACAGCCACAAGAGCTATCTTTATTTCCTTGCTCATTTTCATTTCTTATTTGTTCTTGTTCTGTTTATACTCTCTTATTGCCTGACCTACATCATACTTCTGTCCGTTTTTGAAGGCAATGATGAAAGCCTCGGGGAACTTTTCGAGCAGCGACTTGCGCAGTCGGTATATCTCATTATAGTTGGTCGAGGCTCCCATGGTGTATTTCACCATGCCGTTCTCCTGATAGGAATCATATTCGGTCTCACCCTTCAGATGGCAGTCTCCTGTCCGCAGCACCCTGCTGCTTGCCAGAATCTGCACCTTGAACACGGGGGCATCCTTCGTCTGGTTCTGAGCTTTGACCACTTTTTTCTGGTTCTGCTTATGCTCCGGCTCCTCCACCTTTCTCACGGGTGCCGTACGGGGTTGGGCAGCACGGGTTGATCGGGTAGCTGGCTTTGCCACTGCCGGTGCCTTTTCTTCCTTATAGTCTGAAGGTACGATGGTAGGCACCTCTGCCTTGTCGTCATCCGTAGGACGGTAAGGCACCGACACGCCCTTGTCGTATCTATCCTTATACTGGGCAAAAGCCTGATAGATGCCACGTGCTATGTCGTCCACACGGTTAGCCGAGTTGAGGAGTTGCTCCTCATCGGGTGTGGTGATGAAGCCCAACTCTATCAGACAGCCTGGCATAGATGTTTCGCGCAGCACCAGGAATCCCGCCTGGTGTACTCCCTTATTGGGTCGGTTGGCACCAGTGCATACACTCTTTTGAATCATTCGCGCCAGTTCCACGCTTCGTTCCATATTCTTTCCCTGTATGAACTCGAAGATGATATAGCTCTCCGACGACCTGGGGTCGAATCCCTGATAGGTTTGCTGATAGCCTTTCTCCATCGAGATAACCGAGTTCTCTCGCATAGCCACATCGAGGTTGTCCTTGGCCCTGTGCATACCTAAGGTATAGGTCTCGAATCCTCGTGCTATCTTGCCCGCAGGCAAGGCATTGGTATGTACCGATATGAAGAGGTCGGCATTCGCCCTGTTGGCGATATTGGCTCTTTCCTTCAGGGGTATGAACACATCCGTCTTACGGGTGTACACCACCCTGACATCTGGCTGGTTGCGCTCCACGTATCGTCCGAAAGCCAGCGCCACCGACAGGTTGATGTCCTTTTCTTTCGAGATGGTTCCCAAGGCTCCCGCGTCATGTCCTCCGTGACCAGCATCGATAACGAGCGTAAAACGTTTGTTGGCCGAGAACGCATTCAAGACCAACAAAAGCCACATGGCCACCAAGGATAATATCTTCTTGCTAAACATATATTTGCTTATGATGGTGCAAAATTAAGCATTTCCAATCAGAAAACCTAAATTTAGCACAAAGTTTTATAATTCATTAAGTGTACTTCTATTCCTGCTCCGTCGCAATCGGCACCAAAGGGCGGATTCACCTTCATGATACTGATGTCGAGACTCTGTATAGCAGGAAACTCGGCAAAGAGGCGCTCCCCTATTCTTCCTGCCACATGTTCCAGCAACTTACTGGGCACAGCCATCTCCTCTTTCAGCAGGGTGTAGATGTCGGCATAGCTCACCGTGTCCTGCAACTCATCGGTCTGCAGGGCATGGGTGAAATCGCAGTCTGCCACGATGTTCACCACATAGTCATTGCCCACGATGCGCTCCTGTTCCAGCACTCCATGATAGGCATGAAACCTGACATTGCGCAGGAAGATGCGGCTATTCTTTACCTTCATGCTCATCCTCCTTCTCCGACTGTTGGGTCTCCTCGCATACATACTTCTTCAGCGCACGCTCCACGCCCACCTTCCAGGTATTGATACTCTCGGAGGTCAACTGCAGCTGACTCACCAACTTGATGACATGCTCTATAGGCATGCGGTATCTGAGCACGCCCGATATCAGCTTGGCATAGTTCCAGTATTCAGGATTGAAGCGCTCACTCAGTCCCTCAATGGTCATCTTGTATCCTCGCTTGTTGAAAAACTGGAAGTCGTAACGCTTGGTGCCATCGTTGTTCACCTCCTTCACGATTCGGCCTTTCATCACCGACTTGGGCAGCATGATGCCTTCCTCGTCGTCGAGCAAACCTGTAAATATTTCATAAGGATGACCATCGAGCAAGCCGATAAGCGCCACCCACTTGTCTTTATTGTTCTGAAATCTCACCACATCACAGTCCAACACCTTGGGCCGCACTTCCACCACCTCGGGATGGCAAGGCTGTACGTCCAGCTCATCATTCACCCGCTTCACCAATTCACGATGCAGCTTGGCGAAATCTACATCCTCGCCTTCAAAACGCTGCCGGAAAGCCGAAAGGGTATGGTGCACTTTCTCCAACAGCTCAGCCGAAGCCTGTTCGAATGATATATGATCTATATTCTCCATTTACACAGTATGTTCTATGAATATTCTACTAAATTTGGATGCAAATTTAACTTTTATTTCCCAACTATGCAACTTTTTGCAGCACAAATGAAACAAAAAGGAAAAAGAATACACCGAAATCAAGAAAGAATGTGTAACTTTGCATGAACATAGTCGAACGATGACGCATTGATCTGCTGTCATCAATGTGACAGTAAGAGAATTTACACATTATTATATATATAAGAATTTATGGAATCAATAAAAAACAGAACATCCATTCGCAAATATGCCGACCGCGAGATATCAGAAGAGTTGCTCAACAGCCTGCTGCAGGAAGCTGAGCGCACTCCTACCATGGGCAACCTCCAGCTATACAGCGTTGTGGTAACCCGTAGCGAGGAAGGCAAGAAGGCCTTGGCGCCAGCCCATTTCAACCAGCCCATGGTAACACAAGCACCAGTTGTACTGACCATCTGCGCCGACTATCGCCGCACCACAGCATGGGCAAATCATCGCAAGGCTCACCCTGGCTATGACAACATCCTATCGTTCATGAATGCCGCCACCGATGCCCTGCTCTTCACCCAGACATTCACAGTCCTGGCAGAAGCGGCAGGCTTGGGTACCTGCTTCTTGGGCACTACGGTCTATATGCCACAGATGATCATCGACACATTACATCTGCCCCAACTCGTCATGCCTGTTGCCACCCTTACCGTTGGATGGCCCGACGAAAAGCCTGCACAGACCGACCGTCTGCCACTGCGTTCCATCGTACACAGCGAAGCCTTCGACGACTATACCCCCGAGAAGATTGATGACTTCTATGCCGAGAAAGAGGCACTCGAAGAGAACAAGGAGTTTGTTCGCACCAACCAGGTAGAGACTTTGGCACAGGTATTTACCGACATTCGATATACCAAGAAGGACTGCGAGGCCATGAGCACCGGATTCATGGAGGCGCTCAGAAAGCAGGGATTTATTTAAAGGTAAAAAGGTAAAAAGGGAAAAAAGTAAAAAGGTAAAAAAAGGAAAAAGGCTCCCAAAAGAGAAAATAAAAAAAAAGCGTATCAGCATTTATTTTGCTGATCGCTTCTTTTTTTTATTGAAGTTTCGCATGTGCGAAAGTTGAGTCATTACTCCACTACGATAGGCTTGTACTTAGGAACCAAAGCCTTCATGATGCACCATCCTACGAGGTAAGCCACACTACAGATGCAGAACACAATCATGTAGGCACCTGGCTTGCCATCGAAGCCCATGAAGCTGAAGGCTGAACCCTGACCCTCTGCGTAGGTGAAGAGCATACCGGAACCCTTGTTGATAAGGAAGGAACCGATACCACCTGCCATAGCACCAATACCTGTAATGGTTGCTACAGTACTCTTAGGGAACATATCACCAATAGTAGAATACAGGTTGGCAGACCATGCCTGATGACCTGCACCGAGAAGACCGATGATGACAGCTGGCCACCATGCGCTGTACTCACCCATAGGCTGGGCTATCAAACCGAGCAATGGGAAGCAAGCGAAGATCAACATCGCACGCATACGGCCGATATATGGATTCATTCCCTTCTTGTCTACGAAGTAGGTTGGCAGATAACCACCACCGATACTCAGTACTGTTACGATAGCATAAAGAGTAAAGATGAGGGCGATACCCATGCCAGAGTCTGAAGAATAACCATACTGGTCAGAGAAATAAGCTGGAGCCCAGAACAGGAAGAACCACCATACACCATCGGTCATAAACTTACCGACAATGAATGACCATGTCTGACGGAAGGTAAAGCACTTCATGAAGCCGATAGTCTTCTCCTCGGTTTCCTCAGTCTGCTCTGCAGCAGCAGGAGCAGCCTGCTCAGCTTCCTCATCCTGCTCGATATAGGTAAGCTCAGCCTTGTTGACATGCTTGCTCTTTGATGGTTTCTCGTAGAGCCATAGCCAGAGACCCATCCATACATAACCGAGCACACCGATGATGATGAATGCCCACTCCCAACCCATGCTGCGAGCCAGCAATGGGATCGTGGCAGGAGCTGCCAAAGCACCTACCGAGGCACCGCTGTTGAAGATGGCTGTGGAGAAAGCACGGTCTTTCTTTGGGAAATACTCTGCTGTCACCTTGATGGCTGCAGGGAAGTTGCCTGCCTCACCCACGGCAAGGATCAGACGGCAAGAGAGGAACAACCACACGCTGATGGTGGCAATGGCTACTGCTGCATCACTGCCTGCCTGTACCAGGCGAAGTGCCTCGATAGAGTCATAACCCTCAATCTGCATGGCTACCCATCCACAGCCGGCGTGCATCACAGCACCTGTTGACCATACAAAGATGGCGATGAGATAACCCTTCTTAGTGCCCATCCAGTCTACAAACTTACCTGCAAAGAGGTTGGCTACGGCATAGAAGATAGAGAAAAGACCGGTAATAGTACCATAGTGATCGTCGGTCCAGTGGAACTCTGGTGCGATAAAGTCTTTCCATGTCAATGAAAGGACCTGACGGTCCATATAATTGACGGTGGTTGCGATGAAGAGCAACGCACAGATCACCCAACGGAAGTTGGACATTTTACTTGTTTGAATTGCATTCATTGATATAGTTTTTAAGTCTTAATGTTATTTATTTCAATTCCGGAATTTTCACTACCTGCATATCGTTATAGATGAGGTTCTCGCCTGCCATACCCCAGATAAAGGTATAGTTGCTGGTACCTGCAGCACAGTGGATCGACCACTCTGGAGCGATTACAGCCTCCTCGTTGTTCAGCCAGATAGGACGTGTCTCCTGTGGCTCACCCATTACGTGGAGAATCTTCTGTCCCTCGGGTACATTATAATAGAAATAGGTCTCCATACGACGAAGATGTGTGTGGGCTGGCATGGTGTTCCATACAGAACCCTCCTTCAGCTCTGTTACACCCATCTGCAACTGACATGTGCGAACACCTGCCACTCCATCGATAATCAGCTGATGGATTACGCGGTCGTTGCTCTCCTTCAGACTTCCTGCCTTGATATTGTTAGCCTCCTTGAGCGTTACCTTCTTGGTGGGATAAGACTTATGGGCAGTAGCACTGTTCATATAGAAATGGGCTGGCTTGGCAGCATCCTTGCTGACAACGGTGATATCCTTGGCACCACGACCTACATAGAGTGCTTCCTGGAAGCCTAAGGTATAGTTCTTGCCGTCTACGGTTACTATGCCCTCGCCTCCTACATTGATGATACCCAGTTCTCTGTTGTCGAGAAGATTCTTCTGGTCATTGGGCTTCTCCGTATAGAGAGGTGCGATGGATGTGAGCTTCAATGGTGTAGCTGTAGGAACGGCTCCACCGATAAGGAAACGGTCGAACATGGTGTAAGTCCAGTTCACCTGACCTGGAACCATCACCTTTTCGATGGCGAACTCACCACGAAGACGCTTGGTGTCATAATTCTTTGCGTCACGAGGATTGCTGGCATAACGCACATTGTAGTTGGTATAGGCATTCTCTGCCTTTACCTCATAACCTGCATTCTTGCCGCACTGTGCAAAACCCGCACTGGCAAGGAGCAACATTGCTAAAGATAAGATTGTTTTCTTCATTTTTATTGTTGTTTTTTATTCTTCATTTTTCGCTCTTCTTTCACGATTCTGCGGTTGTTGACCACCATCAGGATGATGGTAACGACAGAGAGCAAAGCCATACCGATGTACTGCAACTTGACACCACGGTAAATCAACCAGCCAAAGAGGGATGAGGCGAAGTCGAGTGCGCCTCCCGAGAATCCGTCAGGGATATGGGCGGCATTATCGCCTGTGGCTTTATACACCTGATCGGCAGCCATCGTGAAGTCGGGTGCCATATCGGTAACGAAATAAAGTCCGATGATAAGAGCTATCAAACCGATGATAAGGGTCTTCACCACGTTGCCTTTGGTGAAAGGCAGGATGAGTGGGAAGAGATAGAACATACCTGCCAGCGAAGCCAATGGCAAGAACTCGTTGCCTGGCAGGAATACGGCGATGGCAAGGATGACGGGTATCAGGATGACGGACACCACCAAGGTGGTAGGATGACCGATGACAAGTGCTGGACTCATACCGATGTGTACCTTCTTGCCGTTGAATTTCTTCTTTACCAACTCCTGTGTCTTCTCCGAGATAGGTTTCAGTCCGTCTATAAATAAAGAGGTGATACGGGGAATCAACTCCATCACAGCTCCCATGGTAACACCGAGGAACAATATCTTCTTGATATCAAGCTGGGCTGCCCATCCTATCAAGGCGCCTACGATGACTCCGAGCACCAATGGCTCGCCCAGAACACCAAACTTCTTCTTCAGTCCTTCGGCATCAATATCCAACTTGGAGAAACCGGGAATCATGTCCAAGAGTTTGTTCAGACCGATAGCGAAAGGCATGAAGCTCTGGCAGAAAGGCTGTGGAATGGAAATACCGTCCAGGTCGTAGTATTTCTGGAACTTCTCTGCAGTGAGATCGGCACATACCAATGTGATGATATAGCAAACGATAGCAGCGAAATAACCCCACAACAGGCTTTCGCCCATTACGAAGTAAGCCACTGCACCGATAAAGGCGAAGTGCCAGTAGTTCCAAAGGTCGATGTTGACAGTACGGGTGGTCTTAGTGATAAGCATCAGGAAGTTGACGCCCAAGCAGATGGGGATAATCAAGGCTCCCACCGCTGTATTGTAAGCCACAGCAGCTGCTGCAGGCCATCCCATATCGAAGACATTGAGTTGCAGATGATAAATGTCTGAAATTAACTTCAGAGGATCATTAAAGTTTTTAGTAAGCAATGCAGTTACGACACCCAAGCCCACGAAACCGACACCCACGAAGAGTCCTGACTTCAGCGCCTTACCAAATTTCATTCCGATGCACAGACCGATAACCGTGAAGATGATAGGCATCATCACGCTGGCACCCAAGCTAATGATATAGCTAAACACTTGTTCCATATTACTACAGATAATTAATAAATTGCCTGCAAGAGCACGTTGCCGTACCTTGCTTCTTTGATTTGTTTTTAGTTTAATTATTATTCAAGGAACACACGAAATGATGAATTTTCATTCTTTCATAACAAAATGTACCTTTGATTTTGCAAAGATACACATTTTTTCTGCAAAACAACATTTTAATTGAGAAATATTAAGTAAAAAGGTTCAATAATCGGTCAGACATGTTACAAAAAATAACAAATTTCGGACATTCGACATTTTTTCACCACTAAAAAATATTTTTTCCACCTTATACATTATATAAAATGATAATTTTGCAATCGAAAATGATGATAACAACGATTGTGGCAACACCTCTGTCGTAAGCAACATGGTGGCAACACAATAAACCGTTTCAAGTCTTCAACACAACAACACATTTTTGAAATCTCCAAGGAACAAATCAGCACCTTGGATTAATGCCGTAGCCAAGCTGAAAGAGGGATGTGATTAATCAAATCACTACCTCCGGCTTCTCGGCGGAAATAGCACCAATAGTTGGTAATATCACTTCCCTTTCTGTATAATTGCTGCTTAAATGGCACAAATGTGCCCCAAGCAGGGCACTATTGTGCCATAAGTAGGCATTTTTATTGCAGCAGTATTTATAAAAATTGCAACACTAATTATAAAAATTGCAGCAGTAATTATAAAAATGGATTACGCAAAAACCCTTCACCCTTCATCTATTCGCGCGGAATGCCGATAAACACAGGGGTTTCCAAGGGATAGATGAAGGGTGAAGGGTTTTATGCCAATTCCTTTGCAGCACCAGTGCCATTACCACCGAAATAGGTCAGATAATCAGATTGACCACCATCTCTTGCTGTAGCCTGTACGACACACTTGTTGGCAAAAAAACAAAAAAAAAGGAGCATGCCTTTCGACATGCTCCTCAACCTTTTTATACCTTATTCTACTTTCGCAAATGGGGAAATTAATCCTGATAATATACCCTCTTCACACGATTGCTGATGGTGGTCAGCACTTCGTAAGGAATGGTCTCCAGGATATCGCTGAGAGTCTGAACAGGCAGATGTTCACCAAAGATCTCCACGCTGTCGCCCTCCTTGCAGTCGATGCCCGTCACATCGATCATCGCCACATCCATACAGATGTTGCCTACATACTCTGCCTTTTGTCCGTTGACAAGACAGAAGGCATGACGGTTGCCCAAACGGCGGTTCAAGCCATCGGCATAGCCGATAGGGATGGCAGCGATGACGCTGTCCTTGTCCAGAATCGTCTTGCGGCTATAACCCACGCTCTCACCAGCCTTGATGTAGTGCATCTGCAGGATGGTGGTCTTCAGCGTGCTCACGCAGTTGATGGTCTCATTGTTGCGAGAGTTGATGCCATAGAGTCCCAATCCTAAACGGCACATATCCAACTGGCGCTCTGGGAAATGCTCAATACCCGCCGAATTGCAGATATGTCGCAATATCTTATGGTCGAAGGCAGCCTGCAGCTGCTTGCTGCCCTTGTCGAAGAGCTCGAACTGATGGGCAGAGAACGCATCGAAACTGTCATCATCGCTTCCCACGAAGTGAGAGAACACGCTGCGAGGGATGATGGCGTTCTGATGTTTCAGTCTGCCTATCAGCTCCTCCATATCGTTCTCGGGATCGAAGCCCAGGCGGTGCATGCCGGTATCCAACTTGATATGCACAGGGAAACCAGTGACGCCCTCCTTCTCGGCAGCCTTGATAAGGGCGTCGAGCAGACGGAAAGAGTAAACCTCGGGCTCAAGATCATAATCGAACATGGTCTTGAAGGCGGTCATCTCTGGATTCATGATCATGATATTGCTGGTGATACCGTTCTTGCGAAGCGTCACACCTTCATCGGCAACAGCCACGGCAAGATAGTCCACACGGTGATCCTGCAGGGTCTTGGCTATTTCCACTGCTCCCGCTCCATAGCCGTCGGCCTTGATCATGCAGACCAACTTGGTCTCGGGCTTCATAAACGAGCGATAGTAGTTCAGGTTGGCTACCACAGCATTGAGGTTCACCTCGAGCGTGGTCTCATGCACCTTGCGTACCAAGAGCTCGGTGAGCTGGTCGAAACCAAACTGGCGTGCGCCCTTGAGCAGGATGACCTCATCGCGCAAAGACTTGAACACCTCGCTGTCGATAAACTCCTCCACATTGCTGAAGAAGAACTTCTCTGATATCTGAATCTCATCGCTCTGTGAGCAGAGCTGAGGACCGATGCCGATAAACTTGACCACACCACGCTTGCGACAAAGATCGCTCACCTCGTGATACAGATCTTTTGCCGACTCTCCACTCTGGAAGATATCGCTCAGTATCAAGGTATGTCGGCGGCCTTTATGGTCGGGACGGCGGCTCATGAAATCGAGCGCGATGTCGAGCGAGTTGATATCCGAGTTGTAGCTGTCGTTGATAAGGGTGCAGCCATGCTGTCCCTCCTTCACCTCCAATCGCATGGCGACAGGCTCGAGCAATGCCATGCGCTTGTCGAGTTCCTCGGCCGAAAGACCCAGGCGGCGTGAGACGACAGCGGCAATGATAGAGTTGGTGACGGAAGCCTCATCGATGAAAGGCAGCGAATAACTGTCTTCCTCACCTTTATATATATAGGTGATGATAGAGAGGTTGCCCTTCTTCTCCACATTCTTCACAAAGAAAGGAGCCTTAGTGTCACGGAACGACCAGAAGAGTTTCTCACCCTTATAGTCCTTATACTCGTTGACCACTCCGCTCACCGTCTTGTCATCGCCATTATAGACGATGGTATCGGCATCGTGGAAGAGGATGATCTTCTCACGGCACTTTGCCTCCAACGACTCGAAGTTCTCCTGATGGGCTGCGCCCAAGTAGGTAAGCACAGCAATGGTGGGCTGGATGATGTCGCGAAGCGCCAGCATCTCGCCGGGCTGACTGATACCAGCCTCGAAGACTCCCACCTGAGTCTGCTCGTTGAGCAACCATACTGAGAGGGGCACACCTATCTGGGAATTGTAGCTGCGTGGGCTTCGTGTGACAAACATGCTGGGCGAGAGCAGCTGATGGAGCCACTCCTTGACCATCGTCTTGCCATTGGAACCCGTAATGCCCACAATAGGAATGTTGAACTCATCACGATGACGTTCTGCCAGACGCTGGAGAGCCTCCAACGTGTTGACCACCTTGAGGAAGTTGGCCTCTGGATAATCGGAGGCATATCCCTTAGGTACCTGGGAAACTACGAAATTTCTAACACCACGGCGATACAACTCTGGAATATAGTTGTGACCGTCATTACGCTCTGACTTGAGAGCGAAAAACAGAGTTTCCTCCGGAAAACAGAGCGAACGGCTGTCGGTAAGGATAAACCCTACATTGCCGTCTCTGTCACCATAACGACGCGCACCTATCAGTGTGGTTACCTTTTCAATAGTATATGTCATATTCTATGAATTAAAATATTTCTCATTGAATCTTCTTTCCATTGCCTCCGTCTTGGCAAGGAAGCGCTGATGCGCCTCGCTGTCGGGATGGAAGGGCTTATGACCGTGAGCCTCACGAATGGGGCGCCAGTCTTCGAGGAACTGTTCTGCAGCCCTGCCGAAATAGGCGGCACGGAAGCGCTGCCAGATAAACTCCACCGCCTGACCGGAAGGATGGAGCATGTCTTCCTCGTAGAAACGGTAGTCGCGCAGCTCGTCGTTCATCAGCTCATAGGCTGGGAAATAGCTCACGATGCCTGGATTCTGCCTCACCAACCGGTCGGCGGCAAGCAGCAGGGTGGCCTTGGAGAGCTGGCTGCCATGAAAACCATACTTGGCGTATCGGATGGGACTCACGGTGATGACGACCTTCAGGTCTTCCCCACTCCGCCCGCTCTTCTGCCTGGCATCCTTCAGCAAGTCGACAGCCTGCTGCAGGTAATCGGCACACTCGTCTACCGAAAGCTCGCGCTCATCGAAAAGGCGTTGCGGCCGCTTCTGGCAGTTGTCCACTATCTCGCCCGTCTCCTTGAGCACATAGACATGGTTGGTGCCTAAGGTGAAGACCGCCACACGCGGACTGACCTGCAGACTTTTCTCTACCGTATGCAGGATGCTTGCCGGATTGTACATCACCCCAAAGGGATTGACCGTAGCCCGAAAGCGGTTCTCCACGAAGCGATGCCCCAAGCGGTCGGCAAAGCAACTGCCCACAAAGAGCATACGCTCTGCCGGCTGTATCTCGAAGTCGGCCTTCGCTATATCTACCTCTGTCCTAAACTGCATCTTCCTTCTTTCTCTTCTTCATCTCCACTACTATACCTATTATAATAAGGAGTACGAGGATGCCATACCCTACATAAGCCACCGTCTCGGTCTTGCGGAGCGAAGCGGGATGGAAGTCGAGCACCACCGTATGCTTGCCAGGCTTCACCTGAAGGGCACGGAGAATATAGTTCACACGTCCCAGTTCTGCGGTCTGTCCGTCGACAGTGGCTGTCCATCCGGGATAGTAGATCTCAGAGAACACCACAACTCCACCCTTGTTGGAGTTGACCTCGTAGACCAGATTGTTGGGTTTGTATTGTGTCAGTCTGACAATAGATGTATCGTCCTGCGGAACACTCTGTCCCAACTGCTCCTTGAACTTGGCATCAGCCACAGCCTCATGACGCAGGTTGTACTTGCCCACACCGGCTATCTCCTCGTTGGCATTGCTTACATAGTTCACCTTGTCAACAAACCATGCGTTGCCGTATGCATAAAGGTTCTGCACAGGCACCGTCTGTCCTGCCTGCAGAGGCATAATGAAATACTTGGTGTTGAGCATATTGAGCACAGGGAAGAGGCTGTCGCCCTTCACCTTGGTCATATCGCCTCCAGCCTCAGCCACGCTGTTCCATACCTTGTTCTTCTCGTTGGCGATATAGGCATCTATCATCTCCTGATAGCGACGCAGCTTGGCAGCGCTATAGCCTCCGATACTCTTGTGATAGTAAGAGGTCGCGTTCTCATTGAAAGTATCCGATGCGAGATTGAGCACACGGTAGTCGAGCGACTTGTCACGACAGATAATCTTGTCGGTCTCCGTCATCTGCTGAGGAGCATCACGCTCAATCTTATCAACGAACATATCATCGTAGAGATAACGCTTGTTCACCATCCACATATCCACCAGACAGAGCACGGCTATACCGGCAATCATGAACTCGGCACCCAGCTTCTTCATCTTGTAAAGCATCAGGAAGGCGAAGCCGATGAGGATAATCCAGAACGAACGCCAGCAGTCGGATGTAAAGATGCTCTTGCGGATTTCTGTTAAATTACTGATTACAACACTCTGATATTCAGCAGGCAACTGCTGCACAACCTGAGTTTCCTGCACGGAGATGAAATCAGGGAAGAATACACCAGGCATGATGGCGAAAAGCAGACAGAAGCCTGCCGTCAGTCCCAAGCTGGCATATACATATTTTATCTTGGTGGTCAGCACCTCAGGCTCATCCACCAGCTTCTTCAGCGCCATCATCGCCAGCAGCGGAATGGTAAACTCGGCTATCACGAGGATGGATGCCACCGTTCGGAACTTGGCATACATCGGGATATAATCCAGGAAGAAATTGGTAAACGGCATGAAGTTTCTACCCCATGAGAGCAGGATGCTCAGGATGGTGGCAGCCAGCAAAGCCCATTTTATCGGACTCTTTACGATAAACAGACCCAGAATGAAGAGCATGCAGACGAAAGCGCCCACATATACAGGACCACTGGTACCAGGCTGATTGCCCCAGTATTGTCTAAACCAATAGCCGTAACTCTGTCCCAGCTGCTGATAAATCTGTATAAAGTTAGGATCAGCCTTCTCCATCGCCTTCTCATTATGAGAAAGCAGTTCTGAAGCTCCGCCCTTGGCATTAGGGATGAGGAGCGTCCAGGTTTCGTCGATACCATAACTCCACTGTGTGATATAGTCGCGGTCCAGTCCGCTGTCGGTCTGATTGGCAGCATTCTTCTTTACCAACTCACTCTTTCCTCGCATGGTCTCCTGCCCATACTGCCATGTATGATACAGGTTGGACAGATTGAGACAGATACCTATGGCTGCACCGGCGAAGCAAACCGCTGTAGCCTTACCGAAACGTACCATCTCCTTCTTGCGGATGGCATCCATCAAGAAGGCAATCACCATGAAGAGGATGATAAAGAGGTAATAATAGGTCATCTGCACATGGTTGGCATATACCTCGAAGGCGGTAAAGATGGCGGTAACGAGCAGTCCCCAAAGGTATTTTCCCCTGTAAGCCAACACGATACCGGCTATCATCGGAGGCAGATAGGCCAAAGCCATGACCTTCCAGATATGTCCTGCCGCAATGATGATAAAGAAGTAGGACGAGAATGCCCAGATGATGGAACCCAAGGCTGCCAACGACTGTCGGAAATCGAAAGCCCTCAGCAGGATATAGAATCCTAAGAGATAGGCAAAGACATACCACACATTTTCGGGCAACCACAGATGATAGAAGTTGGAAGCCTGTTTCAGCACCGCACCACTCTTATAGGAAGGTGCCATCTGATAGGTCGGCATACCTCCGAAGATGGAGTTGGTCCAACGTGTTTCCTCACCAGTTTTCTTCTCGAACTGCGATCTCTCCTGTCCTGCGCCCACACCGGCTGAGGCATCATGACGATACAGGATGCGGCCATCTATGTCGGCTGGCATAAAATACACGAAAGAGATAACCGCAAACATGACCACTGCTAAAATGTCAAGCAGATATTTCTTCAAAAATTTCATTATCTTATATAAACGTTTATATTTTCTCGTGCAAAGATAGTAATTTTCTCTTATAAGGAATGCCACAGATAAGATATTTTTTGTATTTTTGCATCCTAATTTGTTCCAAATAGCATTTTTACAGTATGAAAATAGGAATTATCGTTGCGATGGACAAGGAGTTCGCGCAACTCAAGACGCTACTCAGCGACAGCAAGACTGAGCACAGGAACCATAAAGACTTCGTGACAGGCACCATCGGAGACAACGAAGTCATCATGCAGCAATGCGGCATAGGAAAGGTGAACAGTGCCATAGGTACCGTGGAGATGATAGACGGCTATCATCCCGACCTCGTCATCTCGACGGGTGTGGCAGGTGGAGCCGACATCAGCCTCAACGTTACAGAGGTAGTGGTCTCTACCGAATGTGTCTACCATGACGCCTACTGTGGTGAGGAATGTGCCTTCGGACAGATTCTCGGTATGCCTGCCACCTTTGCCACACCATTTGAATATGTAGAGAAAGCACTCTCTGTCAATGACGATCCGGGCAACATCCACCCTAAGATTCATGCCGGACAGATAGTCAGCGGCGAGTGGTTTGTAGACAGCAAGGAGAAGATGCGCTCCATCCTCGACCATTTTCCACAGGCTATGGCTGTGGATATGGAGAGCTGTTCCATCGCTCAGACCTGCCATATCTATCAGACTCCCTTCATCTCCTTCCGCATCATCAGCGATGTGCCTCTCAAGGACACCAAGGCTCAACAGTACTTCGACTTCTGGGCCAAAATGGCTGAAGGTTCCTTCCAAGTCACCAAGGCTTTCCTGGAAAGATTATAAGAAGATTTTTCTGGAGTTAAGGAGTTAAGGAGTTAAGACAAATGCCTTTGTGGACTTGAAATTAAACACTAAACATTAAATACCAAACATTAAAAAGAAATGAACAAGATACCCAGTTTCACTATCAATCACAACAAATTGCTCCGCGGCATCTACGTCAGCCGCAAAGACGAGGTAGGCGGAGAAACAGTAACCACCTTCGACATCCGCATGAAGGTTCCCAACCAGGAACCCTGTCTGCACAATGGTGCCATTCATACCATAGAGCATCTGGCTGCTACTTATCTTCGCAATGACGAAGAGTGGAAAGACCGTATTATCTATTGGGGACCAATGGGTTGCCTTACAGGCAACTACCTGCTGATACGTGGCGACCTGGAGAGCAAGGACATCGTAGAGTTGATGAAGCACACCTTTAAGTTCATTGCCGACTTTGAGGGAGAGATTCCCGGTCAGGCTGCAAAAGACTGCGGCAACTATCTGCTCCACGACCTTCCTATGGCTAAGTACGAATCGAAGAAATATCTCGAAGAAGTGCTCAACTGCATCAAGGAAGAAAACTTGATTTATCCTACTCAGGAATAAAATAAAGGACTGAACTTATCACAGGATTCAGAAGTTAGAGAAGCTATCATATTATAAATGTTCTTTTTAGCCCTAAAAATCTATGTTCTAAACTATCGAACTTATGTTCTAAACTTTCGAACTTAAGTTCTAAACTATCGAACTTGTGTTCTAAACTTTAGAACATAGATTTATAAACTAACAGAAAACAATTCGACCTGTACGGTTGGAATTACGCAGCACGCCCAGAAAGGGCGTCCAACCATACAGTTCGAAACAATTTGTATAGTATTAAAGTAATTGCTCGTGGCTATAGGGGTGCTGAGTTGTTACGATTTCTAACTTCTCATTACCTTTTACCATTTCAGTTTGCCATACTTTTCCTTATACCATAGTTGCCAGCCATTGACCAGGTTCTGCCATACCACATAGGCACCAGGAGCCACGGCTGCCAAAGGATTGAGGAAAGTAAGGGTGAGCCAGATACCCACAATTGTATTCTTCTGACCCAAAGCCTGTCCGGCACTGATGCTGGCATCCCAATGACGTCCCACAGCCTTGCCTATGGCAAACTGAACAAGACATACCACCAAGGGAACAATAAGCAACAGGGCAAGTATCCAACCCGAAACGGTGGCATGAAGGAAGTTGCGCAGAGTTTCACCCATGAGTATCGTCAGGTTGAAACACCACATATAGAATCCCAAGTCTTTCACACTCTTCACCTTATCAACAAAACGGGGCAGGAACTTGCGACTCAGCAGGGCAAGCAACAAGGGAACCACCAGCACGGTGGTGACATTGCGGAACACCATCATACTCATATAAAGAAATGACACATCGGCTCCCTTCTCTACCATCGGGAACAGAGAAGGAATAATAATCATTGTGAAAATATTGGCTATCACGGTATAGGTGGTGAGGGAGCCTATGCTGCCACCCAACTTCTCGGTCACTACCGCCACGGCAGCTGCCGTAGGACAGATGAAACAAATAAAGGCTCCTTCGAGGATGACCTTCGCCTCGTAATTCTTACCAAAAAGACAGATGGCAATCACCATCAACAATGCCAAGGAGGTGCGAATGAGCTGCAACACGAAATGCCATGCCTTAGGCTTCATCTCCTTAATCTCTATCTTGCAGAAGGTAACATACAACAGGGCAAAAAGCACCACCGGCATGAGTTCAACAAGGCGTGGACCCACCGCGTCACCCAATGGCTGCAAGAAAGGAACATTGGCAAAAATCAAATACCCCAAGGCACCCAAGACAAGGGAACAGGGCAAAGCAAACTTCCTGAAAAACGAAAACACCTTCATCATACGGACATGTTTTAGCGAAAAGAAAAAAATCCTCCTTGGTCAACCAAGGCTGACTTCAAGAGGATTTTTTAACTCCATTTATATTAAAGCTATAGCTTAATCTTTGTTGCTGCGCTTACGCTCCAAGTGGTCAAGGATAACCTTGCGCATACGCATGTTCTTTGGTGTGACCTCCACATACTCGTCCTCGCGGATGTACTCAAGGCATTCCTCAAGACTCATCACGGTCTTAGGAATCACGCGAGCCTTGTCATCAGAACCAGACGCACGTACGTTGGTCAACTGCTTGGCCTTAGTAACATTGATGACCAAGTCGTTTTCGTGAACATGCTCGCCCACTACCTGGCCTGCATAAACCTCCTCACCTGGGTCGATGAAGAACTTACCACGATCCTGCAACTTATCAATGGCATAAGCATAGGCGGTACCTGTCTCCAGAGCTATCATGCTACCGTTGCTACGGCGGCTGATCTCGCCCTTATAAGGCTGATACTCCTTGAAGCGGTGTGCCATAATGGCCTCGCCCTGCGAAGCTGTCAGCACATTGGTACGAAGACCGATGATACCACGTGAAGGAATATCGAACTCGATATCCACACGGTCACCCATGTTGAGCATGGAGGTCATATCGCCCTTACGACGTGTCACCATATCAATCATCTTAGAGGCAAACTCCTCTGGAACATTGATGGTCAACTCCTCTACAGGCTCACATTTCACACCGTCGATCTCCTTATAGATAACCTGTGGCTGACCTACCTGAAGCTCATAGCCCTCGCGACGCATTGTCTCAATAAGCACAGAGAGATGGAGCACACCACGTCCGCTGACAATCCACTTATCAGTAGTATCCTCGTAAGGCTGAACACGAAGGGCAAGGTTCTTCTCCAACTCCTTGTTCAGACGGTCCTGAATGTGACGGGAGGTACAGAACTTGCCTTCCTTACCGAAGAAAGGTGAGTCGTTGATGGTGAAGAGCATACTCATGGTAGGCTCATCGACAGCAATAGGAGGAAGAGGCTCAGGATTCTCGAAGTCGCAGATGGTATCGCCAATCTCGAACTTCTCCAGACCGACAACGGCACAGATATCACCTGAATCCACATGGTCGGTCTTCTGGTGTCCCATACCTTCGAAAGTGTGGAGTTCCTTGATCTTAGTCTTCTCCTGAGTTCCGTCGCGATGGCAGATAGTGATATTCATACCATCCTTCAAGGTACCACGGTGTACGCGGCCCACTGCAATACGACCCGTATAAGAACTGTAATCCAAAGAGGTGATGAGAAGCTGAGGTGTACCCTCCAACTGTTTAGGAGCAGGAATGACCTCTACAATCTTATCGAGCAGATAGTCGATGTTGTCGGTAGGAGTCTTCCAGTCTTCAGCCATCCAGCCATTCTTGGCAGAGCCATAGACTACAGGGAAGTCGAGCTGTTCCTCAGTAGCGTTGAGGTCACACATCAGGTCGAACACCATCTCGTAAACTTCCTCTGGACGGCAGTTAGGCTTATCCACCTTATTAACTACAACGATAGGCTTCAAACCCAACTGCAAAGCCTTCTGCAGCACAAAACGAGTCTGAGGCATAGGACCCTCGAAAGCGTCGACAAGAAGCAGACAGCCGTCCGCCATATTGAGTACACGCTCTACCTCGCCACCAAAATCAGAGTGACCAGGAGTATCGAGGATATTGATTTTAATACCTTTCCAATTAATAGACACATTCTTTGAGAGAATGGTTATACCACGCTCACGCTCCAAGTCGTTGGAGTCGAGAACTTCGCCACTGTTATCCTGGCCATCACGGAAGAGTTTGCCAGCGAGCATCATCTTGTCTACCAGGGTAGTCTTACCATGGTCTACGTGTGCAATAACTGCAATGTTTCTAATGTCTTGCATTTTTTTACCTTAAGTACTTTATGAATTTGGGTGCAAAATTACAAAAAATATCGGAAAAGTTTGCATGAATAACAAAAAAGTTGTAACTTTGCACCGCATTTTTAAAATGCACAATATTTTATTCAATCAATTATTAAGTTTTTAAGCAATGTATTTAGACAAAGCAAAAAAAGAAGAGATCTTTAGCAAGTACGGAAAGTCTAACTCTGATACTGGTTCAGCTGAGAGCCAGATAGCATTGTTCTCATACCGTATTGCTCATTTGACGGAACATGTTAAGCAGAACCGTAAAGATTATACTACAACACGTGCATTGACACAGCTTGTAGGAAAGCGTCGCGCTTTGCTCGACTACTTGTACGACCGCGATATCAATCGCTACCGTGCCATCATCAAGGCCCTCGGTCTCCGCAAGTAATCTTGAGCAATTTGCTAAAAAAAACAAAACCTCCCATCGTTCGAAAGAACATTGGGAGGTTTCTTTGTTTTATATGATACAGCCTATCCCATCATTCTCGCCGAGACTAATGGAGTTTTTCAATTTCTGATTTACCGATCTTTACATAGGCCACCAATATAAAAAATGCAAATGTACACAAAGCTGTACATGTTAACATGATAGCTAATATCCATTGACAAACTCCAAATTCCATATTCAAACGGAAAGGCAATGCGCAGGAAGAATATCCCCATGACAAACAAATAATAGTATATATAACCTTAGCCGCCATATTGTCTTTCATAAAAAAGCCATTTAGGAAGGATAAAACACCAGCATAAGAACTTACTATCATACAAATAAAGCCTAATGCCAAAAAAGGGTACAAAAGAAGCATTATCCAAGAGGCATTCATCACATAAGGTGTGATCCACTTAAAGAACAGCCAAAAAAGAAAAGATGACAGCATACTATAAGCAACTGTCATAAGTACAAATATAAAATTCTTCATTTTCTAATATAGAATAAAACATTACTAAAGTAAAACATCCAAAATGCGAATAACTTGAAAAGAATCTTTTCAAATCTTCGCTGCTGCACATATTTTTAAAAGTTAGAATTTAGCAGCAAACATAACATATAAACAACTTTTCTGCAAACCTAAGCATTTAATCACAAATAATCTTTATTTAAATTTTTATAAATGTTCTCCAAATTAGTTATGTCTACAAATGTTTCACATCTATTTCTTATGTATCTACCAGGTTCCCTATAAGAAACTACTGTTGCTGGAACACCAGCGACTGTGGCTCCTTTTGGAACATCCTTTACTACAACAGCACCAGCTCCAATTATTGCAGAGTCTCCAATGATTACATCTTCAACTATACAAACAGAGGGACCAATATAGACATTACTTCCTATTATGGCAGCTTTACCGTCGTTTGACCCAATGGTCGTAAAGTGGCTAAGATTACAATTTCTCCCAATAATAGCATTAGGATTGACGATTATATTAATACCATGCCCTAAACATAACCCAGGTCCAATATCCGTTGTTGGATATATTTGGATACCATAGATTTTAGACAATCGCTTGTGCATGATAGAAGCAATCCAATAAAAGGCATTCGGTAAAGAAGCTAAACGCAACCAAAAGCAGTAGCTAAAACTATGATTGCTACTTGTTATTATATCAGCAACAATATTCAATAAAGTTGGTGATTTTCCATAACGGGCATAATCACATTTTATGTAAGTAAAAATTTTCTTTAAGTTTTTATTCATTTTTAATAATCTTTCCCGTATAGTATTGTAGAGGAAAATGGTTTTACACAAATTTGTTGGAGGCTATCTGCTGCTTTTCTATCTCCGGACAACACGTCAGTATAATGTTCGTAACGTAAAAAATCCTTTATATTAACATCAAAACAATTATAACTTGGATTGACAATAACAATAATTTCCTCGGTATTTTTACACACCTCATCTATACTTCTGCTATTATATCTTTTGTATATCAAAAGCTGACTATCATCCTGCAATAGAATTTGCCATATTCCATCAGCTAACCATTTGTTTTCTCTTCTAAAATGGATTAAGCATGAATATACATTTCTTAATTTTTCACGACCTTCCTTTTTGAATGGCTCCCAATAATTTTCATCCCATTCCATACATCTACGACAATCAGGATCTACATTTCCTTCCATTCCTATTTCATCACCATAATATACCATAGGAGTACCTAACGATGTAAACAACAGCACTACAGAAATAATACATTTGCTAATTTTTTCATCATAGTTTTGTTCACTTTCTATTTGGGTCATTATACGCGCAGTGTCATGATTACTTAAGTAATTTATAACACCTTTATAAAATGTTGAAGGATAACGCAACCATAAAGATAACAAGTGTTCTACAAATTCTGTTGAGCACCATTTTCCTGTTATGAATTTGATTACAATTTCATGCCAATGATGGTTAGTTATTCCTGACAAGAGTTCATTATCTAACCAATGTTCACCATTATGCAAAATCTCTCCTAAAAGCCATTTATTGGAAAATTTTGAACTCAAAACATTTTGAATGTTTTTTAAAAAAGTATCACCCAGTTCGTTAGCAACATCAAGCCTCCATCCATCAACATCTATTAGCTTAGTCCAATATTCTATAACATTTAGCAAATAAGCAACACAGTCTTCGTTACTGGTATTTAAAATCGGTATGTGTAAAAGATTGGCAAACCCTCTCCATTTTTCATTTGTCTCCCATTCGAACCAATAATAGTATGGTGTTTCTTTACCACACTTTTTTATTTCATCGACCAGATGGATAACCTTACCTCTATTATTTTGAATTCTGATTTTTTCACTGCAATGATTAAATACTCCATCCAAGACGACTTTTATATTATTTTCATGCGCAACTTCTACAAGGTTTATCATGTCTTCTTTGCTGCCAAATGAATTGTCTATAGAAAAATAGTCTTCGGTATCATATTTGTGATTCGAAGGAGAAGTAAATACTGGCGTAAGATAAATTCCTCCTATACCCATTTTTTTAAGATATTGCCCATCAAAAATAATTGCATGAATTATGCCTTGCAAAGTTCCTCCATAAATGGCATGGTGATAAAAATCATTTGTGGGTGGCCGGGTTTGCCAAGAATAAGAGCCTATAGTTTCCTTGTGCTTTCTATATCGGTCAACAAATATCTCATAAAAGGTGCATCCATTAAGCCAATGAGGTAATTGAGGTAAATAACGTTTGTAATCTTTTTCTCTTATCATCGGGATTGTAAAAGCAAAAGGAATGGCTTCTTCCTTATTTTTGTGACAACCGATTTCCGAATGCCAAAAATATGTTTTACTTTCAACCTTAACGATAAAGTTTATATCACATTTCCAAACATTAATAACACACTCCCATATGCTTTTTACATTTCCTCTATATATTGAATGACAATTCTTATGATAAAAATCAGCATTGCAGTCATACCTATATTTCCAAAGCACTTCAACGGATTGCAAATAATCGTACGAAATAGCACAGACTATTTTTATGGTTTTCTCATCCAAAAGATAAGCAGAAACCAAAACTTTGTCACTATTGGCGTTGTGAATCAGAAAATAAGACATTTATCTTGATTTCAATACCAAAGAGTCCAATATTTCATCGGAATTTTCACATGACTTCATTATACTTGTCAGTGCTTTACGCCCAAGAGTACATCCCTTGCAGGGTATGTCTAAGAACATTCCTTGTTTTACTTTTTGTCGCATAGCTTTTGCTCTATCAGAATTCCAAATTTGCTCAAAATCATTCTCCAAGAGATTTCCAACAATTGGCTTATAAGTAAAACAGCAGATGGACACATCTCCATTTGGACGTATAGTAGACATTGACCACAACCCAAAACAAGTTGTAGGAGTTTCAGAAGATTCTTCTATATTCAATTCGTCAATATATTGTTTCAGATTGTTGTCAAAAATGGAATTGTAGGTACCTGCCAATGCTATATTGTACTTATTTGCCTTTTCTTTGAAACGGTTAATTGATTCCTCAACTATTAACTTATCTTTTGGTGTAAAAAGCATTTCGTGTGGTGCAAAATCCCATGGATTAATTATTGCACCGCCCAATTCGCCTACTCCCTTTTCTTTAGCAAAACCAACCATGGAATCTAAATTATCTATATTGATTTTAGAAATCACACTATGAAATCTAAGCAGCAAGTTACTTCGCCTATATTTCTTTATCAAATTCAACGTTTCCATAATTTTAGCATAGGAACCTTTTACTCCCCTCGACTTGTCATGTTCCGCTTCAATATGACTGTCCAATGATATCGTTATTATATCAGCATTTTTTATAATACGTTCTGCATTTTTCTCATCGAATAACGTGCCATTAGTCCACAAATGACATTTTATTCTATTTTGTTTAATACATTCCATGATAATGGGTAAATCTTTACGACATAGCGGTTCACCACCACCTATCAATAAGATTTGTTTTACCCCCATCTTTCCCAAACTGTTGATATTTTTCAACAACACATCTGTTGGTATTTCATTCAAATGCTTAATATAATCTTCTTTGTGCGTTCTATCACACATAGGGCAACGCATATTGCATCTGATAGTAACTTCGATTGAAACTGTAGCAGGAGCTTTTAAACCAGTTTCTTCTGTCCATGATTTGTATAACTTATTCATCATAAACTCTAAAAAATATTTATTTCTGATTAATTCAAATTTTAATTATCTTACACTCATATATAAATGAAATATAGAATCCAATTAATTTCCAAAGATTATACTACCTATATGATCTTGAGATACAATATTTTCCTCCATTCTTTTCTTTAGCGACCTAAACAACTTAGATACACAATCATTAGTCTTTTTGAAACAATTATCCAATTCGGCATTACCTCGTTTTAATCTAAATGGATCAAACAAGCCATTAACAATATTGTTGTCTCTCCAATTTAATGCGACATATGTTTTGTACTTAGCACCGAAGAAGATTGTTAGCATGTTATCTCTATCTTCTTCGTTAATATTTATCTTTCTCATTTCCAACTCCTTTACTACAGCCTTAATAAATAGCGAAGGCTGTATCTCTGTATTAAGATATCTTATAGCCGCATCCAAATGTCCCAACTCGGCATTGATAGCACCTAATAATATGGGGACAGACACTCCTAAATTCTCAGCATAAATTGAATGATAATCTTTCTTGAAAATATCATATATATGCATTTTATCCTCCTTAGATAAATACTTGGCAACAGAAGGAAATGATTGAAGTTTCATCAACAAACTTTTTGGCAAAAAATTCTTGTTACCTAATGGATTAAATTTATAAACGGTTGATATACCTGGTACATATACCCTTACACTTGGAAAGCCCAAGAAATTGTTGTCACGAATATAAACATCTGTAGAAATACCGAGGCATAATTGCATGAGCAATTTAGAACCTTTATTATTATCATAATCGGCTATTTGTTTCCATTGAACAAATTTCCATGATGGTACAGAATAAAATATACTTAAAGGGATACTTCCGTAGTTTGATCTAAACATTGTACTCCAATTTTTTAATGTATCCCATTTTTGCAAATTAGATAAATCCCATGAAGTCAAAAATTTCTCATTACTGTCTTCTGAGAAATCACACCCTTGCGCTAATTCTGTAAGACATCGTTCTAAAGCAATACAGAACAAGGGATGACACCCAAACTTTATCCTATATTTTTGCCTCAAATAATCAATAAATACTATACAAACTACAGGCAGTTTATGGCCAAGACTTCCATCAAAAACCAAAAGTTTAAAAGGTCCTTTCTTTTCCAATTCTATAATAGTATTATATAATTCGGGACTTCTTTCTTTAATAAAAGCTTTTGGGATTTCAGGCGGTGTCAATTGCTTAGTAAAAATCATTTCCAATGCGTAACGCTCAATGACCTCAGAAAGCGCTTGACACAAAGCTTCATCAAAAGAGTTACCTGAAGCCATTCCGTTAGAACGACACAAACGTCTAACTATTTCGAAAGGAAGTTGAACAACTTCTTTCTTTCTTATGCTATAAAATGGTATTGATTTGAACGACTCATTGTTATCATTCCATTGGGTCCATATTTCATATAAATCTTGATCTGAAGGAAGAATATTATCTGACTCTTCATAAGATTTTCTCATATCTTCTTTTAAATCAATATGTTTTTCCAAAATAGTCTTTAAAGAAACCGAGGATTCATCAGGAAAATATGTGAAACCACCATATTTAATTGTTGCTTCATCCACCATATCTATAAGCAAATCGGGTAAATGGAGATTTTGCAAACGCTCCATCATTTCTCCATATGCACTTGCTCTACTAAAATCTTCAGTTGTCCCCTTTCCATTCGTTCCCCATTCAAGTTTTTCAATCTCCAACCTTGTCGAATACAGATGTGGTGATGGTTGTAAAATCGTTTCTGACCATTTAAGCCCCAAACCTTTTAAAATATTTTGAGCACACGTTATAGTTATTAATGGTGGTAAATCTTTGTATTTAGAGTATTCCATATTTTTAAACAAATTTTTCTTATATATATTGGCTTACACCAAAACAACACGTATAATCTATAACTAAAACTTGTGAGATTATTCTCTTTCCCATCAGTAATAATCGCAACTAATTTTCCTATTATATCTGATTTTTTTATTCCGAAGTCATAGATAATATTATTATCACCGCAAAGCGTATATGTCCCATCGCTGTGAATTTTAACTATTCGATGCAATAAATATCTTCCACTTGGTCTCTGTACAAGTACGATGTCCCATTTTCTAATATTTTCTGTTTCCTTTTTTATGACAAGAATATCTCTTCCTTCTTTTATCAAAGGAAGCATACTTTTTCCTTTGTTAGAATACACTAAGACCCCTTTATCATCAAGGATTTTCTTAAATATTGTCATTTTCAACAAGACCAATTTCTATTAGCTTATCTAAAAATAAATTTGTATCATTTTCTACGATGATTTTGTCACCATCATAAGTTTCCTGCATTATCTGAATGACCGAATCACGAGATATATCTTCATTTAAAAGTTCCAAGATCTTCTTGCCAGTATTATTCAAAAACAATAAATTTTTAAAAGCAAGAGCATCTTTGCCCACAGCTATCCCAATATTTTGGTCAGCAATGCTATTTACCGATATTTTATATTTTAGTCGCATACTCTTTGAATTTTTTAATCATTTGCCTTTTTATTAAATGCTCGTCATACTCTATCAATTCGTAGAAGCATGTATTGTTTGTTTCACATTTTTCTAATTTCAAACAATCAGGGAAAAGACGACAAATCGAACATCTTTCAAGAGGCATATTATATTGAGTCCATTTGGCTATTTCCAATTTGTTCATACTGGATGGTTCACAAACATTACCTATATATAGAGATTCCCATTTGTGTTCACATAACCCTATATTACCATCAGGAAAAATAATAATAGACTCTAAATTACTATCAGCCTTACAATGATTAAGTCTAACCTTGTCAAAATAAGCATATCCCAAATCCATACTCTTTTCTTCAATCAAAGTCTGAAGAGCTAAAAGTTTTGAAAAGGCATCTTTTCTGTTTTTATAATCTTCAAAAATCTCAAATAAAGGCATAGCATAAATTTTGCAAGTCTTGTAGTTAGAAAAATTATCAGCTAAATAATCTACTAATTCTACCAAATCTGAATAGTTTTCAAGAGATAAATTTAATCTAATTGTCACATAAATATCATTATCCAACATCTTTCTTATATTACGTAGAACTCTTCCAAAAGGATTATGTTCTTTGTTTATATAAGATTTAATTTGATTATATTTATCTTTAGTACCATCTAACGTTATTTGTATTTTCCTTAAATTCCATTTATGCTTCGCTTCTTGTATCATTTTTTGTGTAAACAAGAAGCCATTAGAGGTCATATGTGATTCAAAACGAATACCTAAGTTATTCAGTACATCAGTTATCTTTTCTATAGAAGCAACGTTAAACAAAGGTTCGCCTCCAAACCAATGAATTGTAAGTTTATTGCCATTATAATTGTTCTTTATGAATTTTGCTGTAGTTAAAATTACATCATGCGACATTCTTACTTTCGAGAATGAATTTTCAAAGCAATAAGAACACCTTGCATTACAATCTGTAGTTGTAAATATGGTATAATTACGAATTTCTTTATTTTGATGGCTTATCTCCTTTATTAGTTGCTTTATGTTTAATACAAATTTAAATTCTTTAAAAGAATCAGGTACAAGAAACCATTTATTCACTAAGATTTCTTTTTCCTCTTGTAAATTCTTGTATAAAACATATTCCTTTGTCAGAAGATTGTATGCAAGCACACCTTCTGGAATAGGTATACTGAATACAAATGTTGGACATCTATATTCCACATTTAAATTATAAACTTGCTCCCTCAATATTTTATGTATCAAGGGAGCAATAGGTTGTAAAACCGTCATTTGTTGGTATTATTAATCACCACAATGACCATCACCACAACAATCACCAGTAGAAATCACCTCGTTTTCATCAAGAGCGACAACTTCAATTGAAGGGTTTTCAAAAACTTCTTTTTTCATTTTTACAAAAATTTAAATTAATACATGTCCATTATTTCTCTGTTGTATCGCATAGGTTGGACTTTACCTAATATGATTTTTGAAATCTTATTTTTCTGATTCTACCTCTTTGAATCATTTTACAAAACTTTAACTATTCCAATCTTGCGGTTTCTTTTGCAAATAGTCACCTAAAGCAACAAGCAATTTTGCCACAATTTTCTGAATCAAGCCCAAAATCCAAAGGACTACATTTTTTACTACATCCAATACTTTCATTAGTTTTTCCATAAGATACTCTATTAATGATTAAACTTATATTATTCTTTCGAATTTTCAATTAATTAAGCGAACATTATCAATCCAACTACTATCAAGAATGCTATCAGAGTATAGATATTCCAAACTACCCAACGGAATAACCAAAAGGCAATACCGAATATCACTATAATAAATGAAATAACATAAAAACCGATATAACCTACAATACAACTTAAAACTAAGCTTAGAATTCCCATGCCCAGTCCGTCTTGGATAAAAGTGGAAATAACAAGAACTACCAAATATAACAGGCCACCACCCAAAAATAGTATTGCCACTGCACTTGTCAATGCGGAATAAATACCATCATACCAATTACCAAAACGTCTTACCATATTATCCAAACGTGTCCACCAACTTCCGCTCGGAGTATTGTCATCCTGTACACTGTACGATGTCCCTGCTTGATAATGCGGCAAAACTCTACTCGACTTTTTAAAGATTCGTCCAAATTTAGCAAAAAAAGTTCCTCTCTTACTTTCTCCATCTTCAGAACTTGAAGAAATTGTGAATAACTCGTCAAACTTTTTAGATTCATCAGGAATGCCTATAACTACATTTACAGACTTTGTGGTTATAAATGCACCATCGAAGGTTACTGTCCAATCACCACCATCTTTATAACACGTACCATTAGCATTACCATAACCAATACATTCATACTCTCCAGAGCCATTAACAAAAATATTACAAGAATGTTTCATTGTAGTACCAGCCCATGAGTTAAATGTAATATTCACTGTAATAATTCCAACATGTTTGGTGTTTAAAGTCAACTTTGGTGTCAAAAATTGCACCCCACCAGGCAACGCACTCGTATAATCATTTAATACTTGCCCTGAATTAGAATAATTTGCAAAAACAACATTGGTTATTTCGATTGGAGCGTTAGCCTGCAAAGATGGATAAATTTTCAAAGGAACACGGATCAATTCCGCATTTTGATAGGAAACGCAGTAAGTAAAATCTCCAGGCTGCTTAAAGAAAGTCCCCCGTGAGTTTCCCCAACCAGTAAGTTCGTACACTTTCGAACCTGAAAGATTAATATTTTTTATATCGTATTCATCGAATATTTCACCTTTCGAATCGAGTATTATGATATGGAATACCTGGTTAGAAAGATAGAAGTTTGTATCAATAGTCATTCGTGGAGTCAGATAATACAAACCGACTCGCATAGGAATTCCATAATCATCAATAATTTTATTATCATTATTAAAATTGGCAAACTCCACACATTTTATCTCAATCCTTGGGATATTCTGTTCCTCTCTTTTTTGCTCAAACTCTGCCAGTTTTGTTTTCAATAATTTTGCAAAAGCGGCAAATACAACAGCATCACAAAATCCGACTTCGCGAGCAACACCTGTCAATTGCTTACTATTTGTTTTGATATCAAGATTATTAGGATGAAGATTTTCCGTACCTTTCAGAAAACTGACAGCATTTTCCAGAAGTTTCTTGTCGTCTTGATTTATTTGATTATTCACCAACACGCTAAATATAGCTTCTATTGACTTCACTTCTTGTTCAGACAATTGTTGCTGTATTCTGGGGTTAGATAAAAAAAGATAAGCATCTAAAAAATTCGTAACATACCTATTAATAATAATAGGATCTACGACAGGGTCCTTTGAAGTTTTATTATTCTCAGGTGCTTGTCTCTTCTGTTCTGAACGCTTTTTGTGGAATTTTTCTAAAAGTTTTCCTTTAAATTCCTCATATGTAGCCTCATCATTAGTAAACATATCACGAGCTACCCCCGTGAGTTGTTTGCTATAAGTTTTAATATCTAAATTATTCGGATGAAAATTCTCACATTTTTTTAATATATCAATAAACTCTCTTGCAGTATCCTCAACCTCATCCTGAACATAACGTTTATTCCAAAGGTTACTTAGCCCTTCAATTGCTGTCCATTCTTCTTGGTCAAGCTGGTCCTTGATTTCTGCACTTTTTAAGAACTGGCATGCTTCCACCCAATTCTTTACATTACGATTTAATATGATTTGATCCATCCTATAAAGATTAATAGTTTTAGAAGGGACCATTTTCTACTAATAGCCCCTTTTTTTTTGAACAACCACAAACTATTCGATATTCATTGAAGCTAAAAGAGTTTGGGATGTCAGCAATTCTTCTTCGCTCTTCACACCTGTCACTTTAAGTTGAAAATCTATATCATCATGTTCCACTTGAGCATGAACAGATAACATGCCTTCGTTATCTATATTAAAAGTAACATGAACAGGAGAACCCTTCGGCCAATCTTTGTTTAACAATAATTTCGCAGGTTCAGAGGTAACTAAACGGCAAAATTTATCCTCAACTGTAGAATCAGTTTCTGGATTTGTAAAATCGCTTTCCCAAATAGGTAAGGTCAGAACATGCTGATTTTCATAAGCTGTACAGAATTCCCGTTGAAAAGAAAAAGGAAGACTCGTATTCGCAAATATCATATTTCCCACTTTATTTTCAACAAGTCCTAAACCATAAGTCTTGCTGGTCACATTCATGACACGGGCACGGTCGCCACGAATAGGAGCTGGCCGATCATCTCTATCACCTTCCTCATACTCTTGTACGGCCTGAGAATAAGCTTCATTCATTGCATAGATTGCCGCACCCTTAGCAACAACCTCATCAACATCACCTATTCTTGCATCAACCCCATACTCTTGATCAATTCTTGCCTTAACCTGTGGCATACGGCTACTCCCACCAACTAACAAAAATTCATCAATTTTTTCAAATCCTTTCTTACGAGCAATCTCCAAAATTGAATTCGTAGCATCAATAGTCTCATTCAACTTACTAATAGTCAAACTATCAAACAATTCACGAGTTATTTCAAAGCGAGCAGATTTTCCTTCCCAATTGATGTTAACATTTACCTTATTTTTACCTGTTAGTAACTTCTTTTTATTTTCTGCCATATTAAGAAGTGTATTCTTAAGCATCGTGTCTCCGTCAAAAGAAAAGTTAGTATCATTTGCACTATTAAATGCATCTAACATATAAGAAGCCAACTCAGTATCCCAATCTACACCGCCCAAATGATGATCACCACCAGTAGCTATAACCTTAATGGCTCCCTTGTTCACTAATATTATAGTAACATCAAATGTGCCGCCGCCCAAGTCATACACCAAAATGGTTTTTCGTTCATCTACTTTTGTTCCATAAGCAATTGCTGCAGCTGTTGGTTCGTTTATGATAGACAACACATTCAAGCCAGCGATGATACCAGCTTGCTTCGTCTGCATACGCTCCTTATTACCAAAATAAGCTGGACAAGTAATCACAACATCTTTAATAGGCTCAGGAAAACCATTAGCATCATTGGCATCCTTAACCAATTTCTTTAATATCAACGCTGATATTTCAGAAGGATCCAGATGATAGGGAGTGGTATTTAAAGACTTGTCAAAAGCTGCATCATTACCCATTTCTCGCTTGATAAAAGACACAGCCTTTTCTGGTTCTGTTTCCAACATAGCTTTTGCATCCTTACCAACCAAGACATTATTTTCATCCTCAAAATAAACTACAGAAGGAGTGGTTGCATCTCCTTCAAAATTACGAAGTACTACTGCTTGATCAAACTGATCTACCTGAGCTATACAACTATATGTTGTACCCAAATCGATTCCATATACTGCACGACTTTTATCCATAATTATATTGATTTAATAATAAAAATAACTAAAATAAAAAGAATATACTCTCTACTTATTGTACTTATAAACATCTACTACAGCTGGACGGAAGTACACTTCTCGTTCAGCACCCCTTGCAGAATCAAAAGCCATATAAGAGAAACCACACTGACAAACCTTGGCAATTACATTATTTAGCTTCTCATCCGTAGTTGGTATCAATCTGTTCACCCTATGCTGCCCCTTTGCAAACAAAGTACCTACTTCTGGTACATAGATATTCAAATCATACTCATCACTCAAGGTATCTGTTATAAGAAGCATAAAATGATTTATCTGCCCAATCAGTTTGTCATAAGCCCCCACTTCAGCCTTAGCTGCCTCAGTTTTATAATATTCATAGGTACGCGCAATACTATCATAAATCATAACGATTGAGTTTTTATATGGTTTCAGCATCTTAGCATAGAGATTGTTTTGTAGTTTCTCTAATTCTTTATGCATATTCTTCATGACATCATCTCGTTGTTCAAGCATTTTACAAGACTGTGCCACTTGAGATAGTTCTTGAGACAAAACACCAAAATCAATACTCGTTGCAGGAGTTCTATGTTCAGGTCTTTGATTATTTTTTTCTTTGCGCAAAGTATTCAATTCTTGTACTTTAACATCAAGTTCTGCCTCTTTTTCTTTTAATTTTTTCTCTATTTCCTTTTTTTCAGCCAAAACTTTGTCTAAAGATTTTTGTCGTTCTATAATCTCTGCTTGAGCAATAGAATAATCATTCCGTAAATTCTGCAATTCAGAAGTCAATGAATCCAATTGCTCTTGTATCTCTAACGACTTTGTTTCCATTTCTTCATTAATCTTTGACTCTGCTTGTTCTTTTATCAACTCACTAAGTGTCGCTATTTGTTTTTTTAAATCAGCAACATTTTCATTAATACTTATTCCGAAAAATCCCATAGTTATTGTTTTAAGTAAAAAAAAATTAGCACATTTTCTCCAAATAATCTTTAGGAATATATGCTGTAAAAATCGTTCCAACACCTTCGATTATTAATCCAACTCTTGTCTGTCCCTTGATTCGACAAACTTTACCTTCAAAGCCAACAAACTTTCCTCTGACAATTTTCACCTTGTCATCCTTTGTAAACTTAAATTTGGCGTCAGGAACAAACAACTTATCCTCTTCTTCTACAGCATTCCACTTGATAAAAAAATTCATTTGCTTTGCTGGTATCACCAAGGGTTTGATGCCTTTCCTGCCAACCATTCTTCCTGTTTCATCCCTATAAGGTACATAATAATGATGAAAGAAACCGAGTTCACCCTTGCCCACATATTTTTTCATTTCAGCCTCTGTGCTCTTTACAAACAAGAAGTTAGGAATTAAGGACACCTGTTTGTTTTTACGCTTACCATTCTGCACAATACATTTATCTTGCACTGGCAAGAAAACCTCTATTCCTTTCGCCTCCAAAAAATCCTTTGCTTTCTTCTCTTGTCCATACGCAGCCCTCATCAAAAACCAAACCGCCTCTTCCACATTTGCTGCAGAAGAGGCGGTTTTTATATTGTCTGTAGAACATTTTGCACTCAGCTTTGAAACATAAGTAGGGGTCACCCCATTATGTATTTTATAGGGAGACATGGCTACATTTTGTATGCCACTTTTAGGAGAGTTAACTCCTTTGTTTTGTCCTTTAAACAAAGAGACAGGCCTTTTATTATTAGGCATAGATTTAGAACAGTTATAACATAAAAAAGAAAAAGCGGGGATCATGCCTAGTTACCCGTTCTACAAACTGAGGTCCTGAGATTACCCATCATCGCTGAACGAGCAACCACAGACCCCACGCCGATATGAATTATATACATCATGATATAATCACACAACGTGACATCTGCTAGTTGCCATGTTCTTGACGATGATTTGAAATTTCTCAGGTTTCAGTTTGTCATGAACAAGCGTGTAGCAAACGCCCTTCCAAATTTATATTTGTCCCACTCCCTTGCTGTCCCCTGCATTATTCATGCATTCTACAGCTATCGGCATGGGATATATTTGCAAAAGTACAAGAAATAAATGGAACTTCAAAACTTTTTCCAAAATATTTTTCAAAAAAGATAAAAACAGATGTGTTTATGCATTAGATGATATGGGTAGTTAAGAAAAGTAGAAAAGAATGACAAGAAGAAACAAGTTTAAGTCATCCTTTCAAGCATAAATATACTTATTGGGGAAGAGCATCACCTATAAAGAAGACTCCACACTAAAGTTTCCTTTATAAAGGAAATTTTCAATCATTTTCTTTTCCCTATAAAGGAAACTTGAAAGTATACACCGATATTTCAACCAACATCATATAATATTAACTAGAATCTTGCAAAGTTATCAATGACATTCACGTCATACCACTTTGGAAGAAGCAAATGAAAGAGATCTAAGACTCGCACACCCATAAATAGAAGCCCTAATTAGATAAATAGCGACTATATTCCTAAAAACAGGTCAGCATCAGCCTGACGTGTTTCCTTGGAACGTTTGAATCTACGGGCTATTTGCTGTTTCAGCACCCTGTCAACAACAACCTTACATATAGCCCAAGCTACCAAATACCCCATGGCTAAACGGTAGTCGTAAACAGCCCATACCAACACTGCCAACATCCACATCCATTTTACGATGAGCATGAGAACCTTACAGTTTCTCGCATAACTACTCTCACGCTTATCAATGGGATTATTATAAGACTGGTGCTTGCCCTGTCCATCTACTATAAAGCTGTAGCGATGATTGTTGTATGTGTAATAAGTGAAATAGAAGGGAACATAGAGAAGTTCACCTTGGTTGGTTAGTTCGATGTTGGTAGAAGTCTTTAACTTGCGCACCTTTTGATTGCCAATCTGAGCATGCACGCTGCGCATCGCCAACTCATCCGTATGTGCCTTGCCCCACTTCTTCCATACATCCTCTGCACTCATAGTAGACAAGGCAGTGAGAATATGACTATCAGTGGCATCAATGTTGTCTGCCACAAAAGGACTCAGAGCCTCTGCATCGTAAGGCAAGCAAGCTGTAAAGTCGCGAAGTTCCTTGGGAAGTTCACCCTTGCCATCGTTGGCTAAGAACAAGTAGGCCATCTTGCCTGTTGCTTTGCCATGAAGCTGCTGCTGATTAGCGCCATTGCCGCTCCACGCCACCTGATAGGTACCCTCATAAAGATACATAGGCAGATAGATACAGAATACCTCCTCGGCATCGATGGCCTGGAAAACATCGCATGGAACAAAGTCGATATCAACCAAAGTTTGCGCCATCAAGTGCTTAAAACCATCTACATCAATGGTAGGCGACACATAACGCAAAGGCATGTGCGCTTCAACCGTCTGAGGTACATGGCTATTCATACGGTTATGACAAACAGGGCATGTTATAACCTGGTCAAATTCAAAGAAGTATGTTAGCTTAGCATTGCATGCCGGGCATTTCAACACTTGCAATTTACTTGTCTCTTCCATATATCTTCCTATTTTAATATTTTTCCTATGGTAATTCTATTATAGAGACATGATTTCCCTTAAAGGAACCATAACAAAATCTCTTTCCTCCATCAGGGGATGAGGAATCTTCAGGTCGGGCTGGTCTATACGAAGATCATCATACAGTAGAATATCTATATCTATAATGCGGTCGTGATATTCACCATTCACCGATTTGAGCTTACGGCCCATCTCTTGCTCCACCTTCTGAGTAGCCTCAAGCAACTGGCGAGGCGCCAAAGGAGTGAGCACACAGGCACATGCATTGATAAAGTCGTTGGGCGAAGAATAGCCCCACGGCTTAGTTTCATATAGAGCTGACTGGCGCTCTACGTCGCCAATCAGCTCTCCTATCTTTTCAAGAGCCTCACGGATGTTACGTTTGCGATTGCCTAAATTGGATCCGAGACTCAGATATACTCTATGCATGTATACATAAATATGTTATTGAACGATGCTTCGCCTAAAACAAACGAAGCCATTTACTGCCTCAACTATCACAGATATTAGTCGTTGAGAATGAGCAGAGAGTCGCCAAAGCAACCAAACATATAGCCATTCTTCAAAGCCTTCATATAGGCTTCATATACAAGGTCGTAACCTCCAAATGCAGCAGTACTCATCATCAGTGTAGATTCAGGATGATAGAAGTTGGCCACCATGCAATCGGCCAGTCCGAACTCATAAGGAGGGAAGATAAACTTATTGGTCCATCCGTCAAACTCCTTCATCATTCCATCTGTACCCACCGCAGTCTCTGTAGCCTTGACCACACTTGTACCGATGGCACAAACATGATGACCGGCACGCTTGGTGTCGTTGACCAGTTCGCAAGCCTCCTTGCCGATATGCATCTGCTCGGAGTCCATCTTGTGCTTGGTAAGGTCTTCCACCTCGATTTCATGGAAGTTGCCCAATCCACAATGCAAGGTAATAAATGCAGAGTTGATGCCTCTGATCTCCATACGTTTCATGAGCTCGCGCGAGAAATGAAGCCCTGTGGCTGGCGCTGTTACGGCACCTTCCTTCTCAGCAAAAACGCACTGGAAGTCTTCCATATCTTCCTCTGTGGCATGGTGTACCTCGCGATTGTCGATAATATAACGTGGCAATGGAGCCTCACCCAATGCAAAGAGCGAACGTTTGAAGACATCGTGCTGACCGTCCTCGTCATAGAGGAAGCGAAGAGTACGTCCACGGCTGGTAGTATTGTCGATTACCTCAGCCACCATCTCGTTGACATCATCAAAGAAGAGTTTGTTTCCTATACGAATCTTACGGGCTGGTTCTACGAGCACATCCCAGAGTCGCATCTCCTCATTCAACTCTCTGAGCAGGAACACCTCAATCTTGGCATCGGTCTTCTCCTTGGTACCATAGAGTCGTGCAGGGAACACCTTGGTGTTGTTGAATACAAACGTATCTCCCTCATCGAAATAGTTGACGATGTCCTTGAACTCAATAAACTCGCCTTCGATAGGATTTCCGTTAGCATCCTTGCGGTACATATCTATGGTTTCCGACTTTTTGTGTAAAACCATCATACGCGCCTCATCACGACGGGTTACCTCAAAGGTACGTTCCTCTCCGGTAGATGTCTTGACGATACGCTTGGTCTTGTGGGGATAAAGCGCCACTTGTGCCTCAGGCAACTTAAAGTTGAATTGTGACAGTTTCATGTTATATTTGTCTCCTTTCTAATGGTTACTAATTATATTCTATTACTATTCTGGAAATATCAAACTTGATGGATGTCTTCTATTTCCTGTTGTTCGAGCCATTCCCTGAAATTTTCGAAACTCACACAGTTGTCGACAGTAAAGTCGCCCACTCGGGTTCTTCTCAACTCAGTAAGAAAGGCTCCGCTTCCAAGTGCCCGACCTAAGTCGCGAGCCAAGGAGCGTATGTAAGTTCCCTTACCACATACTACGCGCAAACCGAGTTGCTTGGTCTCGTCGTCGTAATGGGTAAGTTCTATCTCGTCTATACGAACGCTCTTTGGTTTGAGCGTCACATTCTCTCCCGCCCTGCGCAAGGCATAGGCTCTGTCGCCATTGACCTTGACAGCACTATAAGTAGGCGGCACCTGCTGAATGTCACCGACAAACTGAGGCAACGTTTCCTCTATGAGCTGTCGGGTAATATGACGGGTGGGATAAGTATGATCGACCGTATGTTCAAGATCATAGCTGGCTGTCGTGGCTCCCAACTGAAGTGTCGCTGTGTACTCCTTAGTATGAGTCTGCAGCTGTTCTATCTCCTTGGTCTTCTTTCCTGTGCAAAGCACGAGCACGCCTGTAGCCAAAGGGTCGAGCGTACCTGCATGTCCTATCTTCACCTTATGGTGCAAAAACTTAGAAAGTACGTATCTGATATGTGCCAAAGCCCCAAAACTTGACATACGATAAGGTTTGTCGATGGCAATGATTTCTCCTGTCTGGAAATTCATGTCTGGCAAAAGATTTGTCGTTACTTATTAAAGAAGAGAGAAAAGAATGGTGGCTAAACCTGCTATGGCACAATAGACGCCAAAGTAGATGAGTTTGCCTTTCTTAACAATATTGATCATCCATTTGCAGGCAAGACAGCCAGAAATAAAGGCAGCCACAAAGCCAATAATCATAGGCAAGGTATCAACACCTCCAAGTGTTTCCTCTCCTTTCAGTCCTTTGATTAGGTCGAGCAACGCCTCGCCAAGTATAGGAGGAATGACCATGAGGAAAGAGAATTGTGCCATCTTCTCCTTCTTATTGCCCAACAGAAGACCTGTTGCGATGGTGGTACCTGAGCGGGAAAGACCTGGCAAAACAGCCAAAGCCTGGCCCAGACCAATGACAAACGCATGCCAAAGGCTTATGTTCTCACGCTGACGTGGTTTAGCATAATAAGAGAAAGCAAGGACCAGAGCAGTTACGAGCAACATGCATCCTACTATGAGCAGTCCAGAACCGAAGATTTTTTCTACTTCATCCTTGAAGAAGACTCCAACGACGCCAACAGGAATCATGGAGACTACAATATTAAGCGCATACTTAGTCTCCTCGTTCATCTGGAACTTAAAGAGTCCTTTCAAAATCCAGTCGATCTCTTTCCAAAGTACTACCAAAGTACTCATGACTGTTGCTACATGCACCAAGATAGTAAAACCCAGATTAGCCTCACCGTCAATACCAAACAAATAGGCACCAATAGCCAAATGACCGCTACTACTAACTGGCAGATATTCTGTAAGTCCCTGAACAAGACCTAACACCAAGGCTTCAAACCAATTCATTGATAAATACTATTTTTTATTATTGAATAATGTGTAAGTATCGGGATATAAATATTACTTATTGTCTTTTGGCTTACGAATGACAGCATAAATAATAGAAAGAAACCCAAACAGAGTAACTACTGGTGCTACAACGATACGGCGTGTGCTGAAGATATCGGTATCGAAAGTATGCTCGTCTGAGCCAGATCCGCTCATCAAGAGAAAACCGATGATGACAATAGCCATCCCCACAGCCAAGAGGATGAAGTTTACTTTGCCGAATGCTAAATTTTTCTTATCCATTTATTATATATATATTAATAATGTGTAATGTTCGATATTCTAAATCTTATACAAGTCGCCAGCCTTCATCTTGAGGAATTTGTTGACAGAGATGCTGGCACAGATGGCAGTAATGATGACTCCAAAAAGGAAAACTGAACCACCCGTTATGGCAAGTTCCTGCCATCCCATCACCATGAGCAGTTCTGGCTCATGCACATACCATGCATAAAGACTGCCTCCCAAAAAGCCGTTGGCAATCAATGCCGACAACAATCCAATCAGTATGGCCCTATTCACAAAGGGACGTCGGATGAATCCCCATGAGGCACCAACAAGTTTCATCGTGTGTATCGAGAAACGTCGGGCGTAAATGCCGAGCCTTACGGTATTGTTGATCAGCGAGAAAGATATAAACGTGAGGAGAGCCGCCACGATGAGCAATCCGATGCTTATCTTGGTCAGCATTTGATTCACCTGCTCTATCAGGTCATGCTGGTAAGACACCTCTGTAACACGTGGATAGGCCTTCAGTTCCTTGGCCACCCATTTCAGAGAGTCATTATTGGCATAGTCGGCCTGTGCTGTCAACTCGATAGAAGGCTGGAAAGGATTGACTCCGGCAAACTCACTGGGGTTTACTCCAAGATCGTGAGTAGCCTCCTTAAGAGCCTTCGCCTTCGAAATATAGTTGATTGACTTGACATAAGGCTTGGCTTTCAGCTGTTTGCACATCTGAACGACCTCAGAATTGGTCATATCCTGTTCAAGCATCACGGACACGACAAGGTTCTCCTTCACATAGGAGGAGAGATTTCTTCCCATAAGAACGGAGAATATGACCAGTCCGAGCAAAACGAGCACCATGGCGGTGCTTATACATAGAGTTACCACCTGCAATCCTCGGTGACTGCTGGGCTTATATTGTTTCTTTCTCATTTACCAAAAGGGTATAATATTCCAAATTTGGTGCAAAGTAACAAAAAAATGTGCGAATAAACGAAAGTTTAATAGACATTAACACAAGAAAGGAGAGTCACCCCATGGGTCAACCCTCCCTTTGTGTATAAAGAAAAAATCGTTTATTATAACTTTCGCAACTTACATCTTGGTGATGACACCTTTCTCTGTACTTTCGAGGAACTTGATGATATTGCGCACTTCTTCTCCGTCTGGCACCTGATCCTTGATCTGATTGATGGCATCAAAGAGAGATGTCTGACCGTGGAAGACAAGTCGATAAGCATTAGCTACATGCTTGCGAACCTTCACGTCTATATCGGCAGCCTCCATGATAATGCTGTTAGGACCCGCATACTTCACAGGCTTACCACCCGCAATAATATAAGGTGGAATATCTTTGGAGAAAGTTGTTCCTGCCTGTATCATCGCCAAGTCGCCAACTCTGGTCTTGGCATTTTCTACTACAGATGTAGAGTAGATGACGCCATTACCTATCACACAGTCGCCAGCTATCTTGGTTCCATAACCGAACACGCAACTGTTGCCTATCACGGTATCGTGAGAGATATGGGCACCTTCCATAAGAAAGTTGCTGTTGCCAAGCACTGTTTTACCACCCTTGTGAGTACCTCGGTTGATAACCACATTCTCACGGATAGTATTGTTATCGCCAATCACTACTTCACTCTCTTCACCAGTATAGTTGAAATCCTGTGGGAGGGCAGCGATAACGGCAGCCTGGAATACCTTATTATTATTACCCATGCGAGTACCATTCATGATGCTCACGAATGGATAGATGGTACAGTTGTCACCGATAACCACATCGTCCTCAATATAGGCGAATGGATATATCTTGCAGTTGTCTCCTATCTTAGCCTTTGGAGAAACCTCTGCCTTTGGACTGATTATACTTGCCATAATAATCTAACATTTTACATTTAACACTTAACATTACTTGGCTCCACCACCCAATGCATAGTATAGGTTGACCACAGCCTGCATCTTGTAGAAGTCGTCAGCCACCTTGGAGAGCTGTACATTGAGCAATGAAGACTGTGCCTGGATAACCTCAAGATAAGAACCACCAGCCTCGCCCATCAACTTACGGGTGTCTTCTACGTTCTGCTTGAGTACCTCGATCTGCTGCGCCTCGATTCTTCCCTTCTCGTCGGAAGAGTTGTAGAGTACGAGGGCATTGCTTACTTCGCTGCCAGCCTTCAACACTGCATCCTGCCAAGTGTTGTAAGCCTGCTCGTACTGCATCTTAGCCACCTTGAGTCCTGCAATGAGTCTTCCATTCTGGAAGATAGGCTGAACAAGTGAACCCACAGCAGAGAGAAGCCACTTTCCAGGATTTACGATACCAGCTCCAGCTGAGTTGGTAAAGGCACCAGCACCAGAAATAGTGATAGAAGGATAGAACTTGCTGCGGGCAGTCTCCACTCCATAGAAGCACTGCGCCAAGTTCATCTCGGCTGCATGTACGTCAGCCCGATTGTTGAGCAACTGCAAACCTACTCCTGTAGAGAAGTTGGCAGGAAGACTCTGATTATCAAGTTTGCCCCGTGCAATGGCATGAGCCTGCTCGCCAAGAAGAAGGCTGAGCGAGTTCTCTGTCTCACGAATCTGCCGCTTCAGGTCTGCTTTCTGTGCAAGAACAGAGTAATAGTTAGACTCTGCTGCCTGCACCGATGTTGAGCGATAACCCATCTTGGCATCCTTGAGCAACTGCATTGTTTGCCATGTGTCCTTGGTAAGACCTTCCATATCGTTCACTATCTCAAGCTGCTTGTCGAGCATGAGGAGCGAATAGTACATATTGGCAATATTCGCAACGAGGTTCGTCTGTACAGACACCTGGTAGTCCTTTATCTGCAACAGCGCCATCTGAGCACCGCGCTTCTGTGAAAGAAGATTGCCAAAGAGGTCAACACTCCATGACGCATTCACTGGCAGCGTATAAGTCTTTGTCGCTTTGTTACCGTCCCAAGAAGAGATGGTTCCCTGTGGGGTAAATGTAAAAGAAGGTATGAAAGCCAACTTGGCACACTTCAACTGCTCCTCAGCCATCTTTACGTTCAAAGCAGCATTGAGGAGATTGGCGTTATTGGCAAGTCCCTTCTCGATAAGAGTCTGCAACTGTGGATCGGTGAAAACGCTGCGCCAAGGAATATTGGCAAATGATGTAGTATCCTTCACAGCCAACGTATCGGATATAGAAGCTGAATCGCGTACGATACCATTAGTTTTCACATCAGGACGCTCATACTTTCCGTAGAGAGTCTTGCAGCTGCTCAATGAGAGCGCTGCGAGACCCAATATGATAATATTTAAATTCTTTTTCATTGTTTCGTTTGAAGTTACAACGTTATTACTTCTTCTCGATACCTTTTCTGCGATGAGCAGCATTGGCATACTGCTCCAACTCTGAGACAGCCTCGGCATTGAACTCGTCCTCAAACTTCAAAGGAGTAAGCTTCTCCTGCAACCACTCGAAGACGGCGAAGAGAGTTGGGACGACGAAGATCTGACAGATTGTACCGATCAACATACCACCTACAGCGGCAGCACCCAAAGTCTGGTTACCATTCTTGCCTACACCTGAAGCGAACATCAGAGGCAGCAGACCAATAACCATCGCCAGAGAGGTCATCAAGATAGGACGAAGACGGGCTCCGGCACCTAAGATGGCAGAATACTTGATAGCCATACCCGTACGACGACGCTCAAGGGCAAACTGCACAATCAGGATGGCGTTCTTTGCCAACAGACCGATCAACATAATCAACGAAATCTGCATGTAGATATCGTTGGAATGGCCGAAGAGGTTGGTGAAGACGAAAGCACCTGCCAAACCGAATGGGATAGACAACACTACCGACAGAGGCAAGATGTAACTCTCGTACTGAGCACTCAGAATCAAGTAAACGAATACGATACAGAGTGCGAAGATAAGACCAGTAGAGTTGCTTGACTCTGCCTCCGAACGTGTCAGACCAGAGTATTCATAACCATAACCCTCTGGCAATGTCTGCTTAGCCACCTCGGCAATAGCCTTCATACCGTCACCGGTAGAATAGCCGCTGTTAGGAGTTACAGACACATCCATTGAGGTAAAGAGGTTGAAACGTGTGATGTTGGATGGACCATAAATCTTCTTCAAGTTCACGAACTCGCTCACTGGAGACATAGTGCCATCAGCACAACGTACATAAATCTTATTCAAGTCGTCTGGATGCATGCGGTTTTCTGGACCAGCCTGAATCATGACACGGTAGAGCTTACCATAGGCATTGAAGTTGGATGCATAAAGACCACCGAGGTAACCCTGCATCACAGCCAATACAGAAGATGGAGAAATACCGGCCTGCTTGGTCTTGGCAACATCCACATCCACCATGTACTGAGGATAGTTAGGGTTGTACTGTGTCTGCGCAGTCTGAATCTCAGGACGAGCATTCAGTTCCTTCAAGAAAGCCTTCACGTTGGTATAGAATCTGTTCAGATCGCCACCCGTCTTATCCTGCATAGTCATGGTAATACCATTCTGTACAGAGAAACCGGAAATCATAGGTGGAGCGAAGGCCAGAACCTGTGCATCCTTGATCGTGGCAGTCTGCTTGTAGATCATACCCAACACAGAAGTATATTCCATAGGGTTGACAAACAGCGCCTCGATACCGCCACCCGTACAAGCCTCCTTAATACGATGGAAGAATCCGCCAGGGCGGTCCTCGAATGGCTTCAGTTTGACGATGATAGTACCCTGGTTAGAACCAGCACCACCGATAAAGCTATAACCCATGATGGCGTTACGGGTTGCGATGGCTGGGTTGTTGGCCAACATCTTGTCCACCTGCTTAACCACCTGGGCGGTACGTTCCTGAGTTGTACCAGGAGCGGTAGAGATACAAGCGAAGATTGTACCAGTATCCTCATCAGGCACAAGTCCAGTCTTGGTAGTACCCATCAGGGCAACCAAGCCCACGATACTGACAGCCACCAAGCTACCAGCGATAATGCCATGACCGATAACCCACTGTACACCTTTCTTATATTTATTGGTAATCTTATCAAACTGATAGTTGAACCCTGCATGGAAGCGGTCGATAAGCGACAACTTCTTCTCGCCATGCTCCTCATCATGTGGTTTCAATAACACCGCACAAAGAGCAGGAGACAAAGTCAACGCATTGACAGCAGAGATGACGATTGACACCGCCATGGTAACACCGAACTCACGATAGAAGTAACCAGATGTTCCACCGATGAATGATACAGGAACGAACACGGCAGACATCACCAATGTAATAGAGATGATGGCGCCGGAGATTTCGTTCATCGCATCGATAGATGCTGTCAGGGCACTCTTGTAACCCTGGTCGAGCTTGGCGTGAACCGCCTCTACTACCACGATGGCATCATCGACCACAATCGCAATAGCCAACAGCAGGGCGGACAGCGTCAGCAAGTTGATGGAGAATCCGAATACCCAAAGGAAGAAGAACGCACCAACCAAAGCCACTGGCACGGCAATCATAGGGATCAGCGTAGAACGGAAGTCCTGCAAGAAGATATACACCACGATGAACACCAATACCAAGGTGATGATCAAGGTGAAGATAACCTCCTCGATAGATGCGAACAAGAACTCGGTAACATCCATCAGGATGACGTTCTTCAGTCCTGGAGGATAACTCTTCTCCAACTCATTCAACTCCTTCTTCACATCGCTTGCAATCTGGGTAGCGTTGGAACCGGCAATCTGCTGAACCATACCCATCACAGCGGGCTGACCATCATTGAGCAAGTTGACGTTATACTGCAAACCGCCCAACTCTATCTTGGCAACTTCGCCGAGACGGAGAGTCTGACCTGAGGTATTACTCTTGATCAAGATATTCTCATACTCGATAGGAGTCTTCAAACGACCCTTGTAACGCAAAGTATATTCATACTGCATATCAGAGCTCTCACCAAAGCTACCAGGGGCAGCCTCGATGTTCTGCTCTGCCAAAGCCTGCGAAATATCAGAAGGAACCAATCCGAACTCCTTCATCTTCTCTGGCTTCAGCCAGATACGCATAGAGTAGTTACGGGTAGAAGGACTCTGCACATCACCCACACCATTGATACGCTTCAACTGAGGAACGACGTTGATCAAGGCATAGTTGGTAACGAACTGGTCGTCGTAACGGCCATCGTCTGTGGTCAGAGCGAACATGATCACGTTGGAGCTCTGACGCTTGGTTACGGTCACACCCACCTTGGTAACCTCGGCTGGCAGCAATGACTGTGCCTGGGACACACGGTTCTGTACGTTGACCGCAGCCATATCTGGGTCGGAACCCTGCTTGAAGTAAACGGTGATGCTGGCATAGCCTGAGTTTGACGCAGAAGATGTCATATAGGTCATGTTCTCCACACCGTTGATGCTCTCCTCCAAAGGAGCGATGACTGAATTCAATACCGTCTGAGCATCAGCACCCTGATAGGTGGTAGACACCGAGATGGTAGGCGGCGCGATATTCGGGTACTGCTCAATAGGCAGCGATATCAAGCCGATGGTACCCAGCAAGACGAAGAAGATGGAAACCACCGTCGAAAGCACTGGGCGCTTTATGAAGTTTGTAAATGTCATAATCTTGTTTTAAATTATAAATTATAATGTATCATGCATTCTTCCGTTGCAGGAATCACACACGTTCATTCTTTTATTCTTGTTGATTATTTATAATTTACTTACCGCTCATGGTTTTTGCAAACTCATGTGCATTATCCTGCGACTCAGCCATCTTGGCAGCCTCAGCAATTTTCTGATTGTAACGTTCTACGGTGATAGGCTTGATCTGCTGACCATCGGTCAACTTGGTAATGCCCTTTACTACCACACGGTCGCCTACGTGAAGACCAGAAGTTACGATATAGTTCTTGCCGTCATCCTGTGGATTCACCTTGATCTCAGAATACTTCACCTTGTTGTCCTTGGTGACGATGTAAACGAAGATCTTGTCCTGAACCTGTGAGCAAGCCTCCTGAGGTATGACGATAGCGCTGTTGTTGTCGTTAGGAACAACGATAGAACCGGCGCCACCACTCTTCAACAACTTCTCTGGGTTGGGGAAATGAGCGATAAGAGATACAGAACCAGTGACAGCATCGATGACACCACTCATCTTGACAACCTTACCTGGGTGATTATAGACAGAACCGTCAGCCAACTGCAACTTAACTGCAGGGAATGCGGCGATAGCAGCCTGAATACTGCCATTGGTCTTAGACATATTCAAAATCTGAGACTCGGAGAGTGAGAAGAACACCTCCATGGTGCTGATGTTGGAAACTGTAGTAAGAGCCTGACCTGAAGCGCTTACCAAAGCACCTACCTTAAAAGGCAAGCTGCCAACAACACCTGCAGAAGGACTGGTAACAGTACACCAAGCCAACTGCTCGCGAGCTGAAGCCAAAGCCGCCTCAGTCTGCGCTACCTGAGCCTTAGCTGTAGCATAGCTGTTGGCTGCAGTAGAAAGTTCATACTGACCAATAATCTTGCTGTCGAAGAGCTTCTTGTTGTTCTCATAAGTCAACTTAGCTGTGTTAGCCTGTGCCTTCGCTGTATTCACAGCTGCTGCAGCAGAGCGAACGGCAGCCTGATAAGTCTCGCTGTCGATAGAGAAAAGAGGCTGACCTGCAGAAACAGTCTGACCCTCATGTACAAACACCTTTGTTATGAAACCCGAAACTTTCGGACGAACCTCTACATCCTGAATACCTTTAATTGTAGCAGGATAAGTAGTCTGCAAAGCGGCGCTGGTAGTTCCTATAGTCACTACAGCAAACTCATCATCGCCGAAGTTAGGCAGACCGCCCTTCTTGCTTCCGCCACATGATGTTAAAGTTGCGAGAGCTGCAAGAGCTGCAACAAACAAAACGTTTTTAATCTTCATACCTATTTATTTAAATACAATTGTTATTATTATTAATCTGTTATTCAACATGCCACTACAGCACATTGTCATTGCCTTTTTACAAGTAATCCGACTTCCTTATGTCGAAAACTCAAAATATCAATAGAGTTTTTAAAGGCGGTGCAAAATTACTAATATTATAGCAATATTGTACATTTGCCAAGTGTATTTTAACATTAATTATTTTGTATTTAGAGTTTTCCTCATGTAAGGAGCCTATTAAGCCTAATCTTGCCATCTATTAAGGCCAACACCGGTCGTCTATTAAGACCGAGCTTGGTCATCTATTAAGACCAAGTCTGGTCATCTATTAAGGCCAAGTCTGGTCTTTATAGGTGACGAAGCTCAGTAACAGAAGACGAGGGGCATTTCCTGCTTTTTTATTTTTCCAACTGTGGAAATTTTCTTTTCCAACTATCTCTTACGGAAAAGCCAGTTACTCTATCAGTCCGTGCTCCTTGGCTTTCTGCATAAGCAATTCCATGAGGGGCTCACGCTCATTGGCCACCTTGCCGTCCAGCACAGCGTCCTTGAGAGTCTGCTTCAGCGCTCCTACCTCTGGGCAGGAGCCCAAATGGAACATTTCCATGATTTCCCTGCCATCTATACAAGGCTGGAACAGTCGCTTGTAGTCGCGCACCTTCAAGTCGGCAATCTTTTCGCGCACCAAGCGGAAATTATCCAGGAAGTGCTGTTTGCGCACTTGGTTCTTGCTGGTAATGTCGGCTTCGCAAAGTGTCATCAAGTCGTCAATATCATCGCCGGCATCGTTCAGAAGTCGACGCACAGCGCTGTCGGTCACTTCCTCGTCGGAAATAACAATAGGCCGCATGTGCAACTCTACGAGTTTCTGCACATATTTCATCTTGGCATCCATGGGCAACTTCATGCGACGGAACATCGAAGGAATCATTCTGGCTCCCACGACATTATGGTTACGGAAAGTCCAGCCTGCCTGATTGTCCCACCGCTTGCTGCGTGGTTTACCTATGTCATGAAGCAAGGCAGCCCAGCGCAACCAGAGGTTAGAGGTTTGACGGCAAACATTTTCGAGCACCTCCATCGTATGGTCATAGTTGTTCTTATGCGAGCGACCGCAACGTGTCTCCACCTTGTCAAGCTCACAAAGTTCGGGCATGATGAGCTGCAGAAGCCCTGTATCCTTGAGATAATAGAATCCACAACTGGGATGAGGCGAAAGCATAATCTTGTTCATCTCGTCGGCTATGCGCTCACCGCTGATAATCCTCAGTCGGTCGGCATTGCGCGAGAGTGCCTCGTAGGTTTCGTCCTCTATCTGAAAGTTGAGCTGAGTGGCGAAGCGCACACAACGCATCATGCGCAAAGGATCATCGCTGAAGGTAATATCTGGATCAAGTGGTGTTGCCACAATTCCGTCTTCCAGGTCATAGACTCCATCAAAGGGATCAACCAGTTCACCAAAGCGCTCGCTGTTGAGACACACAGCCAGCGCATTGATGGTAAAGTCACGACGGTTCTGATCGTCCTCGAGCGTTCCATCCTCCACAATGGGCTTGCGCGAATCGTGATTATAACTCTCTTTACGTGCACCGACAAACTCGACCTCTATATCACGATACTTCACCTGTGCAGTGCCAAAGTTGCGGAATACAGACAGATGAGCCTTCCTGCCCAGTTTCTGTTTAAGAGCAGAAGCCACCTGTATGCCGCTTCCCACCACCACAACGTCAATATCATTGGAAGGCCGTTCCAGGAAAAGGTCTCTCACATATCCGCCTACCACATAGCATTCCAGTCCCAAGCTGTCTGCTGCCTGTGATATAAGATGAAAAATGTCTTTATCAAGTATTTTTGCCAGTTCGGCATTGGATAGATTTCTCATTTCTATATAATTTCGGACTGCAAAGTTACTGCAAATCGAAGACAATACAAAATAAAAAAGGATTTTTTTGTTTTTATTGTTGAGATGCAGCGTAACTTATCTAAAGTTACTGCAAATCGAAGACAATACAAAATGCTTCGCCACTTATTTTTATACAATATATTTGGCTATTTCATCAGAAATGCTTAAATTTGCAGCGATTTTCGAAAATATTATGGCAGATTCAGCAAAAACAGAGCAGCAGTTTAAGGACGTCCTGACAGAGTGCAGAACGCTTTTCCAAAAGAAACTGCACGACTACGGCGCATCATGGCGCATCCTGCGTCCCTCTTCGCTTACCGACCAGCTTTATATCAAGGCCAAGCGCATCCGCTCACTTGAAATAAAGAAGGAGTCGCTCGTGGGCGAAGGCATCCGACCCGAATTCATCGCCCTCATCAACTACGGCATCGTGGGCATCATACAGCTCGAGAAAGGTTATGTGGACGAGGTGGACATCACTTCCGACGAAGCATTGCAACTATACGACAAGTATGCCCTTGAGGCTCTGCAGCTCATGACACGAAAGAACCACGACTATGATGAGGCATGGCGCTCTATGAGAGTGAGCAGCTATACCGACTTCATCCTCACCAAGATACAGCGAGTAAAGGAAATAGAAGACATTCAGGGCGACACACTCGTTTCGGAAGGCATAGATGCCAACTATATGGACATCATCAACTATGCCGTTTTCGGAGTCATCAAGATGAGTGAAGAGTAAAGAATGACGACTGAGAAATGAGGAATGAAGAATAAGGCAACACAAATCATCAGGAACACGGCAGTCAACATTGGGCGGCTGCTCATGGCGGCGACCTTCATCTTCTCCGGATACGTGAAGGCCATCGACCCATTGGGCACACAATACAAACTCGCCGACTACCTGCAGGCAATGGGGATAGGAAGTTTTCTGCCCGAATGGACGCTGCTCGTTGGAGCAGTTCTACTGGCTGCGCTGGAGTTCTCGTTGGGCATCTTCCTGTTGTTTGCCATCAGAAGACACCTCGTCTCAAGGATTGTGCTCGCGCTGATGAGCATCATGACCCTGCTCACCCTGTGGATAGTCATCGCCAACCCCGTGAAAGACTGCGGATGCTTCGGCGATGCAGTCGTACTGAGCAACGGACAGACCTTCATCAAGAACATCATCCTGCTCGCCATAGCACTCATGCTGCTGAAATGGCCTACAAGCATGGTGAGGTTCGTATCGAAGAAAGCACAATGGATCGTCATCAACTATACGGTCATCTTCGCCTTGGCACTCAGCGCATGGAGTCTGTGGGACTTACCCCTGTTCGATTTCCGTCCCTACCACGTGGGAGCCAACATAGCACAGGGAATGAAGATTCCACAAGGTGCGCCACAACCGAAGTTCGAGACGACATTCATACTCGAGAAGAACGGTCAGCAAAAGGAATTCACCCTCGACAACTATCCAGACTCCACATGGACTTTCGTCGACTCGAAAACCGTGCAGACAGCCGAAGGATACGTGCCACCGATACACGACTTCAGCATACAAGACAACAAAACGGGTGAAGACATTACACAAGAGGTGCTGAACGATACAAGTTACACCTTCCTGCTCATCTCGCCCACCCTGGCTTACGCCGACGATTCCAACTTCGGCAGAATAGACCAGATATACGAGTTTGCACAAGACTATGGCTATCGGTTCATCTGTCTCACGGCAAGTTCAGACAAAGACATCGCCAAATGGCAGGACATCACAGGAGCAGAATATCCCTTCTACACTACCGATGCCACAACCCTGAAGACGATGATAAGAAGCAACCCCGGACTGATGCTCCTGCACCATGGAACCATCATACAGAAATGGAGCCACAACAAGCTGCCACAGCCCGAGGAACTCAATCAGCCCTTGGAGAAAAGCGCATTGGGCAAGATGCCATCCGACAGCATACCACGCAAGATCCTACTCATGCTCATGTGGTTTGTGCTGCCCCTCACACTCCTCGCCATCGCCGACAGACTATGGGCTTGGACAACATGGGTGAAAAAGAAGAAAGAGAATGCTAACAAGATAATATCAACTTTTAACAAAAAAGAAAAGAAAATGAGAAAGAAAATTGTAGCAGGCAACTGGAAAATGAACATGAACCTGCAAGATGGTGTAGCTCTCGCTAAGGAAATCAACGAGGCTTTGGTAGCAGACAAACCAAACTGCGACGTTATTATCTGCACTCCATTCATCCACTTGGCTTCAGTAGCTCAGGTCTTGAATGCAGAGGTAGTAGGTCTTGGTGCAGAGAACTGCGCAGACAAGGAGAAAGGCGCTTACACCGGTGAAGTTTCAGCAGAAATGGTAAAGAGCACAGGTGCTCAGTATGTCATTCTCGGTCACTCAGAGCGTCGCCAGTACTATGGTGAGACTGCAGAAATCTTGAAAGAGAAGGTAGAGTTGGCTCTGAAGAACGGCTTGAAGGTAATCTTCTGCTGCGGCGAGACTCTCGAGGAGCGCGAGGCTGAGAAGCAGAACGAGGTTGTAAAGGCAGAGCTTGAGGGTTCAGTATTCCACCTCGACGCAGAGGCTTGGAAGAACATCATCCTCGCCTACGAGCCAATCTGGGCTATCGGTACAGGCAAGACTGCTACATCCGACCAGGCTGAGGAAATGTTGGCTTACATCCGCTCTATCGTAGCAGAGAAGTATGGCAACGAGGCTGCAGAGGAAACATCTATCCTCTATGGCGGAAGCTGCAAGGCAAGCAATGCTCCAGAGCTCTTTGCTAAGCCAAATATCGACGGCGGTTTGATTGGTGGCGCTTCTTTGAAGGCAGCTGACTTCAAGGGCATCATCGACGCTTGGAAGAAGTAATTTCTGAAAAGCTAACAGAATCATTACATATTGTCAGCATGGGCTACTGCTGCCTCGCATCAAATACGGGGCAGCAGAAAGTCCATAGCTGATATTTCCATTTTTATCAAAAACATTAAAATCATCATGAAGCAATTCGTCATCGTACTTATCGCAGCACTCTGCTCTGCCACTATGGCTCATGCGCAGAAGTATCTCGACCACTTGCAGCAACGAACCCCAGGACAGGGAACTGTTACCGTGAAACAGAGCAAGGAAATCGACGAATTGGTCAATGGCAAGGCTGCAAAACCACAGGCAGACAAGCAGAAGACAGAAACGTCGCAAAAGGCCAACCCTCAGCATCACGAAGAGGGACAAAACAAGAAGCCCGCTCCCGACTCGGTAAAGAAACAACAAACACCCGATACTGCCAAGAAAGCTGAACACAGCAATACAGAGGGAAAAAATAACGAAGAAACAGATACACCTGCAGTCGACATGCACAAGAAAGTGATGCGTGGAAGCTATAAGGTTACAGGATATAGAGTACAGGCTTATGCCGGAGGCAACTCACGAAACGACCGACTGAAGGCAGAACGAATAGGAAACGCCATCAAAATGCGTTATCCCGACCAGCCCGTATACGTACATTTCTATTCACCAAGATGGATCTGCCGCGTGGGCAACTTCCGCTCTCTCGAAGAGGCACGGAAGATGCTTGCCAAGGTAAAGGCCATGGGCTACAGACAAGCCTGTCTGGTGAAAGGAAAAATCACAGTACAATATTAAGCACACTAAAGTAAAATCATGAATCCAGAAACAGAATTTCGCGAAGGCCTCGACGAACTGGCCGTACACTACAAAGAAGTACTCAAACTATTGGGCGAAGACCCTGAGCGTGAGGGACTCGTCAAGACACCGATGCGAGTGGCCAAGGCCATGCAGGTGCTTACACGCGGATACACACAAGACCCTCACAAGGTCCTGACTGACGCACTCTTTGCCGAGAAATACGACCAGATGGTCATCGTCAAGGACATCGACTTCTTCTCGATGTGCGAACACCACATGCTGCCATTCTATGGCAAGGCTCACGTGGCATACATCCCCAACGGACACATCACAGGACTGAGCAAGATAGCCCGCGTGGTGGACATCTACAGCCATCGCCTTCAGGTGCAGGAGCGCCTCACACAGCAAATCAAGGACTGCATACAGGAAACCCTCAAACCTCAGGGCGTGATGGTAGTCATAGAAGCCAAGCATATGTGCATGCAGATGAGAGGTGTGGAAAAGCAGAACAGCATCACGACAACAAGCGACTATAGTGGTGTATTCAACTCTCTCAACACCCGACAGGAATTCATGAACCTCCTGAGAGGTGAAAGCAAGAGAATCTAAATATAGTGTTCCGTGTTTAATGTTTAGCTTGTACTTATGGATGCTAACATTAAACACGAAATACTAAACATTAAACACTAAACACAATGATGAAATTTATCTCGTGGAACGTGAACGGCCTGCGCGCCTGTGTCGGTAAAGAGTTTGAACAACAGTTCAAACAGCTCAATGCCGATTTCTTCTGTCTGCAGGAAACCAAGATGCAGCAAGGTCAACTCGACTTAAGCTTTGACGGTTACGAAAGTTACTGGAACTATGCCGAGAAGAAAGGCTATTCTGGCACAGCTATTTACACAAAGCATAAGCCATTAGGAGTAAGCTACGGCATGGGCATCGAAGAACACGATCACGAGGGACGCATCATCACCTTAGAGTACAAAGACTTCTATCTCGTTACCGTCTACACTCCAAACTCTCAGAATGAATTGCGTCGGCTCGACTACAGAATGACATGGGAAGAAGACTTCCGCAAGTTTCTCAAAGACCTCGATGCCAAGAAACCCGTCATCGTATGCGGCGACATGAACGTGGCTCATCAAGAAATAGATATCAAGAATCCGAAGACAAACCGACGCAATGCAGGCTTTACCGATGAGGAGCGCGAAAAGATGACACAGTTATTAGAAGCTGGTTTCATAGACACCTTCCGCTACAAGCATCCGGAAGACGTCACCTATTCATGGTGGTCGTACCGTTTCCGTGCCCGTGAGAAGAATGCAGGCTGGCGTATCGACTATTTCCTTGTATCCGAACGTCTGAAGGAAAAGATCAGCGAGGCTTCTATCCTCACCGACTTCATGGGCAGTGACCATTGCCCTGTAGAACTCGACTTGAAATTCTCATGATGAGGCAAGAAAAGTCTTTTCTATGGTGCATTCCTTAACGTTAAATACAGAACATTGAACATTAAGCGATGAACATCAAGCGGTGAACATTAAGCGGTGAACTGCATACCCAGCAATAAAGCACTTGTCTTAACTTCTTAACTCCTTAACTTCTTAACTCCTTAACTTCTTAACTCCTTAACTTCTTAACTCCTTAACCTAATATAATAAGGTAAAAGAGCAGAATGTCCATCAAGAATCGCTAAAAAAGCAAAGATGTATGCGAAAAAACTGCAAAAAACGATTAAATATTTGTTCATTTCAAAATAATATCATACCTTTGCAACCGCAAATGTTCAATAGAGCATAAGCAATCGGGATTTGGCGCAGTTGGTAGCGCACACGTCTGGGGGGCGCGAGGTCGCTGGTTCGAGTCCAGTAATCCCGACATAAAAGACGAGAGGTCATTAAGCAACAGCTTATACCTCTCGTTTTTTTTGCGTTTATTAACAACCTATCATGCAAGATTTCTTCTCTATTTCGTTTTAAACATAGAAAAAAGTCACAATCAAGGCAACAACGGCGCAATCCTTCAAGCAAAAGATATGAGGGAAATACCATTTGCCGACAGGAGGACGATAATAGCAAGATAATAATATTAATCATTAAAAACAATAACAAAACAATGAAGAAGTTCACTATCTTATCATTCGTTGCAGCCCTGATGGCTGCTTTCTCTTTCACATCGTGCAATACTGGTGGCGATTCTTACAGCGCTCCAACACTGGATCAGCAGCAGTCCATGATCAATATGATCGGCTACTCACAGGCGGGCGGAATGGTTTACTACAACGAGAACAAACTGAACACCAAAGATGTACTCGACACCATTCCTGGCATAGTTGCAAGAATCACTTCAGAAACCAACAAGGACAAAGATGGCAACATCAAGAACCTGTATGCTTCTGTTTCTTTCAAATTCCCAGTTTCTATCCTGAGTAAATTTGTTAATGACGACAAGTTGGCTGCAAAGATTGCAGAGATGGATAAGGTTGACATAAAGGTAAACCTCATACCTTATCTGTATAGTACACAGACATTCATCGCCAACTCTTATGACCTGGAGCTCGGCAACATCGTAACATCAGAGAAGGAATACAAGAAGGTTACCGTGAAGTTCTACAACAACTATTGCGTAGGTGGCTATCAGACCAACAACAGCACTAAGAAACAGTATTTCTGCTTCTATATGCAACCTGCTTACATCTATGTTGATGGTACACAGACAAGCCTGCTGAAAGCCAACAGATTCAACGGCACAGACTTCCCACCAGTTTTCCAGTTTACTACCGACAAGAAGAACTAAGAAAACGAGGAAAAGGCTAAAAGATATTACTCTTCTGAAAAAGAAGTACTCTCTGAATGATTAAACGTTCCGGAAACGGAAAAGGGCGCACCGACAAATATCGTCGAATGCGCCCTTCTTTTATGTGTTCCTCGACCAGTATAATCTGATCGAGGAATAAAGATTACAAGAGTTGATTACTCCTTACGCCAGAGCTTGCTCATATCCTCGAGGGTCTTTCCCTTTGTCTCAGGAACGAGTTTCCATACGAAGATAGCTGCAAGGATACAGATGGCGCCATAGAGACCATAGGTGAACCAATGACCGAAATCGTCGCCAGGAGTAAGGTGCATATTGAACATAGGCACGAAAGTAGAGCTGACGATGAAGTTGAATATCCACTGGAAGGCAACGGCAATAGCCACTGCAGCACCACGGATAGTATTGGGGAAGAGCTCGGCAATAAGAACCCAAGCGATTGGACCCCATGAGAACATGAAACTGGCACTATACACCATAATACTAATCATGGTGACTGTACTCAAGGCAGCATTACCAAAGGTAAGAGCCACACCAAGCGCACCTACAGCCATTCCTATAGAGCCAAAAATGAGCAGAGGCTTGCGTCCCAACTTCTCTACAGTGAAGACTGCCACAAGTGTGAACGATATGTTGACTACACCCATGATAACCGTCTGAACCATAGGATTGCCCATACCCATATCCTGGAAGATACGAGGAGCATAGTAAAGCACCGCATTGATACCTACAGCCTGCTGGAATACAGAAAGCATAACACCTACGAAGATGCACATGAAACCATAAGAGAAAAGTTTCTCGGTTTTCACAGTTACAGTATTCTTGATATCGTGGATAATCTCGCGGGCTTTCTCCGAACCGTTGATCTTGGAGAGGATTCCGAAGGCCTTATCGTCCTGACCCACCATGACAAGATAACGGGGAGTCTCTGGCACGAAACAGATAAGGAAAGTAAACAAGCCTGCAGGCACCATCTCACTACCAAACATATAACGCCAACCAGTCTCGATAGTCCACTGAGCATCCACCATATTGGCTATGGCACCGGCCGCATCGTATATAGGATTGGCATGAGAACCCATAATCAGGAAGTTGACGAAGTAAACCACCAACTGACCGAAGATAATGGCAAACTGGTTCCAACTAACCAACATACCGCGCACATTACTTGGTGCGATTTCACCAATATACATAGGACAGATGGCAGAAGCCATTCCCACGCCGATACCACCGAGCACACGATAGAAGTTAAACACTACGAGCAAGGTCCAGTCGGCTTGTCCCTGAGGAAGGATATAGCTTTCAGGCTCCATTGATCCCCAGGCAGAGAGGAAGAAGCAAATGCCCGCAAAAATAAGCGAACGCTTACGACCGAAATTGCTGGCAAAGAGTCCAGACAGTGAACTACCAATGATACATCCTATCAATGCACTTGAAGAAGTGAATCCGTGCATAAAATCGGAGTATTCGAAATCATTAGCACCCTTAAAGAATGCCTGCAAACCCTTCTCGGCTCCCGATATCACGGCGGTATCGTAACCGAAAAGCAAGCCACCGAGAACGGCGACCATCACGATTGAGATAAGATAGGCTTTAGAGCCCTTTTGATTTTGTTCCATTTTTTATTAGGTTTTGTGACATTATTACTCTATTAATACACATTTTCTCAATAAATATTACGTATAATCTGCCTTTTTCCCCAACTTTTTTCGTAAATTTGCAACCAAATTAGACTTTACACAACATGAACATAGCAGATTTTCTAAATAAGGAAGGACAAAAGAGAGGATTCTCCTTCGAGGTACTGCCCCCACTCAAGGGCAACGGAACAGCAGCTCTGTTCCGCACCATCGACAGTTTGAAGGAGTTTGACCCACGCTTCATCAACATCACGACGCACCACAGCGAGTACGTTTACAAGGAACTTGAGAACGGTCTGCTGACCCGTCAGCGTGTGCGTAGACGTCCTGGTACCATCGCCATTGCAGGAGCCATACAGAACAAGTACGATATTCCTGTGATCCCTCATATCATCTGCAGCGGAGCTTCTAAGGAAGACATCGAGTATGAGTTGCTCGACCTCCAGTTCTTGGGAATATCCAATGTACTCGTGCTACGTGGCGACAAAGCCAAAGAAGACCGACAGTTCACCCCTACCCTTAATGGACACGCCCATGCCACTGACCTTCTGAAACAAATCAGCCAGTTCAACGAGGGATTCTTCATAGACGGAACCCCCATTAAGTACCCTGGCGAGAAATTCTATTGTGGAGTAGCATGCTACCCAGAGAAGCATGAGGAGGCACCCAACTTGGAGCAAGACCTCCAGCACCTGAAAGAGAAACAAGACCTCGGTGCATCCTATGCCGTAACCCAGCTCTTCTACGACAACCAGAAGTTCTACGACTTCGTGGAGAGAGCCCGCAAAATGGGAATTACGATGCCTATCATCCCAGCCATCAAGCCCTTCGCCAAACTCTCACAACTTACCATGGTGCCCAAGACCTTCCACTGCGACATACCGGAAGAACTGGCACAGGAGGTGCTGAAGTGCAAGACCGACGATGATGCAAAGGCACTCGGCATAGAGTGGACAACCACTCAGGTGAAAGACCTCTTCGAGCATGGCTACAGTCATGTACATTTCTTCACCGTATCGGCTGTAGAAAGCGTAAAGCAGATAGCTAAAATCCTGTTTTAAGTAAACAACCATAAAAAAATATAGATGAAATTCAGCGAAGTGATAGGACAGCAGGACGTGAAAAACCGTCTGATGCAGATGGTGGCAGAACATCGTGTGCCCCATGCCCTGCTCTTCTGCGGTCCAGAAGGCTGCGGCAAGTTGGCCATGGCACTTGCCTTTGCCAGCTATCTGTTGGGAGAAAGAGAGGAGGATGCTGAAGACGACTCTCCGCAGACCAGACGTGCCACCTCCATGCTTCGCAAATGGGAACATCCCGACCTACATTTCACCTATCCTACTATTAAACTTGCCAGCATGGGCGACCATTCACCCGTGAGTCTCGACTTCGTCAAGGAATGGCGGGAGATGTTGCTCAGCGAGGCTTCCTATCCGCAAATCAACGACTGGATAAGCAGAATGGGCAAGACAAGCAGCGAGAAAGACGGCAACAAGCAAGCCATCATCACGGTGGAAGAGAGCGAAGCCATCAGCCACAACATAAGCTTGATGTCGAGCCAAGGAGGTTATAAAATCAGCCTGATCTGGTTGCCAGAGCGCATGAACATACAATGCGCCAACAAGATGCTGAAGCTCTTGGAGGAACCACCAAGACAAACCCTTTTCCTCCTGGTAAGCGAACAGCCCGAGCTGTTGCTCGAAACCATCAGAAGCCGTACCCAGCGTATCGACTTCAAAAAGATAGCTACTCAGGAACTTGAGCAGGCACTCATTGAGCGACGGGGACTCGACAGGGACACAGCACACCGCATGGCAAGAATTGCCAATGGCAACTGGAACAAGGCGCTGGAGGAACTCAATGCAGGAAACGAAAACCAGCAGTTCCTCGACCTCTTTATCATGCTGATGCGACTGGCGTACATGCGCAAGATACACGACCTGAAGAAATGGTGCGACATCGTGGCGGCATTCAACCGCGAAAAACAGAAGCGCATGCTCGACTACTTCACCCACATGCTCAGAGAGAGTTTTATGTACAACTTCCATCAGGAAGAACTCGTCTATATGACACAGGAAGAGGAGAACTTCGCCAAGAACTTCGCCCGCTTCATCAACGAGGCCAACATTATCGATATTTTCCACCTTTTCGATGAATGCAAGGCGATGATCAACCAGAATGCCAATGCCAAGATTATCTTCTTCGACATGGTACTGAACGTCATCGTTATGCTCATCAGAAAATAAGAGGAAGTAAAACAAAAAAGCAACAAAAGGCGCAAGCCTTACCAATATATACAAACATAAACTATATACATTATAATAATTAGATCATCGTGGATTACAAGAATATGAAATTCAGAATGTTCAATGGTTGCGACCGAGGACTCTGCAGATGTGCAGTAGGCCGACAGGACCGCCAGCTGAACACATACGACTGGCTTGCCGACGTACCTGGCAATGCCGAGAGCACAGACCTCGTGGAGGTGCAATTCAAGAACACACGCAAGGGTTACTACCACAACGTGAACAACCTGGACTTGAAGAAGGGCGACGTTGTAGCCGTAGAGGCCAATCCAGGACACGACATTGGCGTGGTGACACTGACAGGAAGACTGGTGAAACTTCAAATCAAGAAAGCCAACCTCCGTTCTGCCGACGACATCAAGCGTATCTACCGCATAGCCAAGCCCGTGGACTTCGAGAAATGGGACGAGGCAAAGAGCCGTGAGCACGGTACTATGATTCAGAGCCGACAGATAGCCAAAGACTTGGGACTGAAGATGAAGATTGGCGATGTGGAGTATCAGGGTGACGGCAACAAGGCTATCTTCTATTACATCGCCGACGAGCGTGTAGACTTCCGACAGCTGATCAAGGTGTTGGCGGATACTTTCCATGTACGTATAGAGATGAAACAGATTGGTGCGCGACAGGAAGCCGGACGCATAGGCGGAACAGGACCTTGCGGGCGAGAACTCTGCTGCGCTACCTGGATGAAGAACTTTGTCAGCGTAGGCACCAATGCCGCACGTTTCCAGGACATCTCGCTCAACCCACAGAAGTTGGCAGGTATGTGTGCCAAACTGAAATGCTGCCTTAACTACGAGGTTGACAACTATGTGGAAGCAAGCAAAAAGCTGCCTCCTAAGGATGCTCTCCTGCAGACTGCCGATGGAGAATACCATCAGTTCAAGGTTGACATTCTGGCAGGTCTTATCACCTATTCTACCGACAAGAACTTGGCTTCCAATCTGGAGACCATCAGCGCAGAACGTGCTTGGGAAATCATCAAGATGAACAAGGCAGGCGAGAAGCCTCTGAGCCTCATCGAGAATGGTAAGGCAAAACCTGCTCCTAAGTCCAGCGACCTCTTGGCAGAAGCAGACTTGAGCCGTTTTGACAAGGCGAAGAAGAAAAAGAAGAACAACAATCGCCAGAACAACCGTAAGCGTAATGCACAAGGTGACAACCGCCAGCAAGCAGACAACCGTGCTGAAAACAAACAGCAGGGAGAAAACCGTCAAGACGAAAACAGACAGCAAGGAGACAACCGTCCAAACCGTCAGCAAAACAACCGCAGACGCAACAACAACCGTCCTCGCCCACAACAGGGAGAAAACAATAAGGGAGAGGCCAATAAAGCAGAAACCAACAAGGCCGTAGCCAACAAAGGAGAAGGAAACAAAGGCGAAGCCAATAAGGGCAATGGAAACAAGAGCGGAGAAAACAAGGCTCCCAACAATGAATAACTGATGAAGCATTCTGTGGCTTACAACATGAGCCACAGAAGCTATAACTTTCGAGAAAGAAAAGATGAAGCGCTGGGCTTATACCATATGGATAATCATGGGGGCTGTAATGCTCTTCCACTCGTGCAGCGACACGCTGGTGTACGACAAATACGAGCACACCCCTATTGCCGGTTGGGAGAAGAACGACATACTGTCGTTCGACATACCACCTCTGAAGACTTCTGGCACATACGAGCAACAATTAGGGCTCAGGGTGACAGGAGTCTACCCCTTCATGGGTCTTACACTTATCGTAAATCAGAGTATCTTCCCCAAAAGCAAACTTCAGGGTATGGAGAAAACAGAAAAATCGGATACCATACAATGCGACCTGATAGACAAGAGTGGAGCTACCAAGGGACAAGGTATCAGTTATTACCAATACAATTTTCCCATCAATGCCTATCGCTTTGCTTCCGGCGACTCCATCCATATCACCGTCAAGCATAACATGAAGCGTGAGATTCTTCCGGGCATCAGCGACATCGGAATCAAGATGAATCGCATAGGAGAATAAATGGGTAAAAAACGCAAGTACTTGCGATGACCAACGAAAGTACTTTCAATGACCAACGTAAGTACTTGCGACAGCCATCGCAAGTATCTTCATTTTTTGAGGCTATAGGGTAGCCATAATTTGGGTTACATCGGATGGCAAGATAAAGACCCACAAAATCATACAACAAAAGCGACTTCATAGGACGAAGTCGCTTTTGTTGTTTATATATATTTTTCTTGTCGATGAATCTTAGATTAGGTTCTTACGAGGTTTCTTCCCGCATCGATTCTGAGGAAGATAAAGAGAAGTATGGTAAAGCCCCAGAGCGACGAGCCTCCATAACTGAAGAACGGAAGCGGGATGCCGATAACAGGAGTGAGTCCCAATACCATACCTACATTAATAAACACGTGAAAAAGGAAGATACTGAGTACACTATAACCATATACTCGCCCAAACTTGAAGGGCTGCCGCTCGGCAAGAATAATCAGCCTGATGATTAAAGCCAAGAACAGCAACAGCACTCCTGCCGATCCTAAGAATCCTTCCTCCTCACCCACGGTACAGAAGATAAAATCGGTGTCCTGCTCGGGCACAAACTTCAGTTTGGTCTGTGTACCATTGAGGAAGCCCTTTCCCTGAAGACCACCAGAACCTATCGCAATCTCACTCTGGTGCACATTATAACCCGCACCAGCCAAGTCTTCCTCCAGTCCGAGAAGTACGTTGATACGCACACGCTGATGAGGCTCCATCACATTGTTGAGCACATAGTCGGCAGAATAAAAGAAAGCCAAGGACCCTAAAGCAAACAACGCGATGAAATAATAGTTTCTGATGCGTGCGGATAAGCCCTGATAGAACAGGAATCCAATGAGCACGAAACTTACAATCAGCTGAACATAGGTCACATCGAAAGGAATGACGTAAACAGAGAAGAGCATACATCCCAAAGTGATGCCGACAGTATAGAGAAGCATCTGTACCGTTTGCCGCCCATTGTGAATATAGTTGCTCACCATGCCCGTAGAAAAGATTTGCACAAGTAAGAGCACAACGAACTCGCCTACCGACGTTTGTCCATCCCACATCATCACATTTTCGTACTTCACACCCACCACGAAGTAAACCACCATAGCAACGGCAGTAAAGAGAATACTGCCAGGCATTCCTTCACGATAGAACATAAGGAAGAAGGCAGAATAGACAAGTGCAGAACCCGTCTCGCGCTGTCCCACGATACATATCATCGGAAGGATAATGATAAAGGCTGCAGCAACGAAGTCTTTCATGCGATGAATATTGAAGCCATAGCTCGACATAAACTTGGAAATGGCAAGAGCCGTAGCAAACTTGGCAAACTCGGCTGGCTGCAGACGCAAAGGTCCAAGCACAAGCCACGAACGGGAACCCTTGATACTATGCGGATTGAAGATGGTGGCAAAGAGCAACAGTACCAAGGCGGCATAGATGACATAAGAGAAGGTGTCGTAGAACCTGTCATCGAGCAACAAGATAATGAAACCGAGCGTGATGGAGGTTCCTATCCAGATAATCTGCATTCCCGAACGAGAGCCAAGACTGAAAATATCATTGTCGCCATAGGTATAGCTGGCACCACAGACACTTATCCATCCAAAGGTGAGAAGCGCCAGATAAATGCCTATCGTCCACCAGTCGAGCGAACGAAGCACACCTTGTTGTCTGTTATCTGATTGAACCATATTACTTATTCAAATATCGCAAATCGAGCGAGTTTGGGTTATTAAAAGTTGAAGAAGAGAGGCGCTTCCTGTTGCTTAAGATGAAGCGCCCATCTCCCTGATATTTCTATCTGCTGCTTGAGCCATAGGCAATTCTTCGTGCCTGCATCTGTGCGGCAAGAGCCTCAGAAGCTGGCGACAGCTTGCCTTTGATATATTGCTCCATCATGAGTCCACCAATAGGCACACCATAGTCGGCTCCCCAGCCACCGTTCTCAACATATACAGCGATGGCTATCTGAGGATTGTTCATCGGTGCGAAACCCATGAACACAGAGTGGTCGTGACCACGGTTCTGTGCAGTACCGGTCTTGCCGCATGGTTCAAAGTCATAACGGGCAAGCATCTTACAGGTTCCCTTCAAGGCAGAACTGCGCATACCTGCCACGACATAGTTGTATGCCTTTTTCGAGGCCATGGTGTAATGACGACGAGTATAGAGTGTATCGAGGGGCTCACCCTTCACCTTGCGCACCACATGGGGCGCATAATAATATCCTCGGTTGGCGATGGTGGCTCCAAGATTGGCTATCTGCAGAGGAGTGAGGTTGACCTCACCCTGTCCGATAGAGATACTGATAATGGTGAGTCCGTTCCATGACCCTCGGTAAGCCTTGTCGTAGAACTCGGCATTAGGAATCAGTCCTCGTTTCTCGCCAGGCAGGTCGATACCAAGTTTGTATCCGAATCCCATACTCTTCATATAGTCGCGCCAGGTGTTCATAGCCACTTGCACATTGGGATACTTGCGCCTGTTGCCCATCATATAATAGAGTCCCCAACAGAAGTAGCCATTGCAGGAGGTACTGATGGCATCGATGAGAGCTATAGGAGAAGGATGTCCGTGACAGCCTACATGCAGTCCGCGATAAGAGAATCCATGATGACAGGGGAAAGCTGTACCCGGCGTGATGATTCCTTCGGTGAGGTATGTGAGCGCCTGAGTAGTCTTAAAGGTTGAACCCGGTGGATACTGACCCATGATACTTCTGTTGAGCAACGGTTTCCAGGGGTCATGCGAAAGGTAACGGTGCATCTTTCCGCGCATCTTTCCTACCAACCTACGTGGATCATAAGAGGGCGACGACACCATGGCAAGCACTTCGCCCGTCTTGGGATCGATGGCTACAATACTGCCTATCTTTCCTTGAAGGAGTCGCTCTCCAAGAGCCTGCAGGTTCAGGTCGATGCCCAGAGTAAGGTCTTTGCCTGCCACAGGACGCTGGTCGAACTTGCCACGCTGGTAACTTCCCTGTATTCGTCCGTGCGCATCACGAAGTTTGATTTTGATACCCTTCTCTCCCCTGAGCTCTTTCTCATAGTATTTCTCCACACCGAGTTTACCGATATAGTCGCCTGGCTGATAGTAGCTGTCATCTTCTATATCGCTCTCCGAAACTTCTCCCACATCTCCGAGCACATGGGCAGCATAGGGACCGGTGTATTCACGTATGCTTCGCTTCTGCACATAGAAACCTGGGAAGCGGAACATCTTTTCCTGGAACACACTGAAGTCCTTATCGGACAACTGTCCCATGAAGAGCTGCTGGGTGTAACGCGAATAACCGGGATTTTTGGAACGGTCCTTGATATCGTTCATTCGCTTGATGAAGAACTCTTTTGTAATGCCAAGCGAGTTGCAGAAGTCCATCGTGTCGAGTCTTCCACTCTCCTCGTTCATCACCACCATGATATCATAAGACGGCTGATTGTACACCATCAGTTTGCCGTTTCTGTCGTAGATGGCTCCACGTGACGGATATTCCACCTGCTTGAGGAAGGCATTACTGTCGGCATTCTTCTTATAGTCGTCGCTCATAATCTGCAACGTAAAGAGACGAATGATGTAAATGGTCACAATTCCTATGGCCACTCCACCTATCACAAACTTACGTTTTTCGAGATTATAATCGATCATAATAACTATTTATATAATATGCCCTATTTTTTTATATATTTTACCCTTACACCTTATTATTATATATACCTTATTATATATATGTATCATTCTATGCATGCATAGAGTATGATTCGTTCTCCGTCTATTTCGTAGAGAGAAGGCGAAGGGGAAAAACTACTTGCGCACATTCTCTATGGCCATCAGCAACACATAGGTGAGAGCAGCACTTCCCACGATACATTCTATCCACTGCAACCAGTTGAAGAAATTGAAAGTCTCGAGTGTAAAGAAGAGCAGGCAATAAATCACCACGATGATGAGCGAATACCAAAAGTAAGAACTTCCAAGCGTGCGCACGCCAGGAAGCAAGTCGTCAGAACTGTCACGGGGCAGGAACAGCTCGAGCAGATAAGGCTGCAAGAGAGCTATTGCCGTCATAGAGCCAGCAGCCACACCCGGAGTGTTGGCGAAGATGTCGACTCCCAATCCCAGGGCAAAACTCCACAATAACATTTGCCAACGAGGCGTGTTACGACGAAAGTGGAGCACGAACATGATGTACAGAAGCGGTGTGGCGCAATGGAAAAGATGTATATGGTTACACACCAGTCCTTGCACCAGCAGGAGAACAAAGAATACTCCCCATCGCTTTACTATATCTATACTCATTTTTCAAAAAGAATTGAAAAAGTGTTGTCTTTAAAATCTGTTTTGTTTCTGCGAAACGGCAGAGTGCATTATTGTGGCTTGATGGAATCCTGTGCTGCCCGCATCAGGTCGATACGTTCCTGCAAGGCAGAATCATCAACAAGGCACACATCGCGCAAGCGGGCAAAATCGGTAGACAACTTAACCTGTACACGATATGACAGTCCGTCTGCCGAATTGAACACATGCAGAACCTTTCCCACCATGACACCTGGAGGGAAGACCGATGAATATCCACTCGTCACCACATTGTCGCCCAACTTGAAGTGAGCATGTCTTGGCACGTCCTCGAGATAAGCCAACTGTGAAGAGCCACCTCGCCAGCGCAGATAGCCGAAATAGCCACGGCGCTGTATGGTACAGCTGATATTGGAATGGCTGTTGAGAGCTGGGATGACGATGCTGTAATGTTCAGACACCAAGTAGACAATGCCTACCACGCCCATGCCACAAACCACGCCCATATCGCGCTTCACTCCATCGGCAGAACCCTTATCTATAGTGATAAGGTTGTCGTATCTGTTCACCATATTGGCGACGACCTTTGCCGGAATAAGCCTGCATCCCTGGAAGGGAACCATGCTTGACAAGCGTGTCACTGCAGCTTCCTGACTGCGGGTAAGGCGGGCGATACTGTCGTCCAGCATTCTTACCTGCTGTTCCAGGAAAGCATTGCGCTGAGTGAGCTGACTGTTGACGCCTGACAGCGCGAAGTAACTCTCCACAGCCGAATCCCACTCATACACCTTGCCCGTAACGGCGTTGGCCGACGAGAACCACACACTGCCCTGATAACTGTTGTATCTGAAGAGCAGTACCATGCTCACTACCTCAAGCACCAGGAACACAAACCAGTGGTTGTGTTTCGCCAGAAACTCTGTAAGGTTGTGCATACGCTATAGTTTCTCTGAAATTCAGATTTTCAATTATCTCATCAGGAACGAGAAGCGGTCTACATTCTTCAGCGCGATGCCGGCACCCTTAGCCACACTGTGCAATGGGTCTTCGGCAATATGGAAAGGAATGTTGATCTTGGCTGTGAGACGCTTGTCGAGTCCACGGAGCAAAGCTCCACCACCAGAGAGCCAGATACCATTCTTCACGATATCAGCATAGAGCTCAGGAGGAGTGTTCTCAAGAGCTGAGAGCACAGCATTCTCGATCTTTGCCACAGTCTTGTCCAAGCACTGAGCTATCTCCTGATAGCATACAGGCACCTCCATAGGCAGAGCTGTGATGCGGTTAGGACCATGAACAATAAAGTCTTCTGGAGCCTCATCACCCAGGTCGGTAAGAGCAGAGCCTACATGTATCTTGATACGCTCGGCCATACGCTCAGACACCTTCACGTTGTGCTGACGGCTCATGTACTCCTGAATATCAGCAGTCAGGTCGTCACCTGCTGTACGGATGGAGTTGTTGCTCACAATACCGCCAAGTGAGATGACAGCAATCTCGGTGGAACCGCCACCTATATCAACTATCATGTTTCCCTCTGGCGCCTCCACATCGATACCGATACCGATAGCTGCTGCCATAGGTTCAAAAATCAAGTAAACATCACGTCCGTCGGCATGCTCGGCAGAATCGCGTACAGCACGGAGCTCCACCTCGGTAGAACCAGAAGGCACACCAATTACCATACGGAGTGAGGGAGAGAAAAGACGGCTTCCTGTATGCACCATCTTGATAAGACCGCGCATCATCTGCTCGCATGCAGTAAAGTCGGCTATCACACCATCACGCAAAGGACGGATAGTACGGATATTGTCATGAGTCTTCTCGTACATCATCTTAGCCTTCTCACCTACAGCAATCATCTTGTCTGTACGGCGGTCGAGGGCTACAACAGAGGGCTCATCCACCACAATCTTATCATCGCTGATAATAATGGTGTTGGCTGTTCCCAAGTCCATTGCGATTTCCTGAATAAATGAAAAAAATCCCATTTTCTTTTATAATTACTAATTGTTTATTTTAAGCTTAAAATATCTACGCCAGCACTAAAACTTGACGCACATTACTTAGCGAACCAAGCGTGGATAGCTGTATCGTAGTGTGAGCTTACGCCAAAGGCACGCTCTGCAAACATTTTGCGATCCTCGATATCGGTCTCAGCACCTTTCTTCTTCAAGATATCGAGCAGCACACTGTACTCAGCCTTGCTGGGCACGATAACAACATCCTTGAAGTTCTTGGCTCCGGCACGGATCAGAGAGATTCCGCCTATATCGATCTTCTCAATGATATCGGCATCACTTGCACCACTTGCCACAGTCTGCTCGAAAGGATAAAGGTCTACTACCACGAGGTCGATGCTTGGAATCTCATACTCCTTCATCTGCTCCTGATCGCCCTCATTGTCGCGACGCGCGAGAATACCTCCGAATATTTTTGGATGAAGAGTCTTCACACGTCCACCGAGGATGGATGGATAAGTGGTTACATCCTCCACTTTCTGACATTCATAACCGAGTGACTCGATAAACTTCTGTGTACCACCGGTGCTCAAGAATTTAACACCCTCTTCATTCAACTTGGCAAGGAGTTCATCCAAGCCGTCCTTGTGAAAGACAGACACTAAAGCTGTCTTGATTTTCTTTGTTTCAGCCATTGATTTCTACTTATTTGAAATAATGGTGCAAAGGTACAAATAATATTTGAGCCCACCAAAAATCACTCGTGTTATTATTAGCTTTTTAACGCAAGAACGATGTTTCTTGACCTGAGTTAACCCTAAAAGCCATTTCTGCCATCTTTTAAGACCAAAGCTGGTCATCTATTAAGACCGAAGCCGGTCATCTATTAAGACCAAAGAGAATCATTCACAAAGTACAAAACTCGTCTCCCGCCAAGCACCCGATTACCGACACATTGACAGCACTTTCAACTATAAACGTCTAAAAAACAACGAAAAACAAGACAGAATGTCAGCACTCTGCACCTCGGCACACATTTCGCTTCAACGGTTGGCAAACAACAAATAACATAACGAAACAAATAAAACAAGAAAGGAGAAATATATGACATTCGACAAATTTACAATCAAGGCGCAAGAAGCGGTGCAAGCCGCTGTGAACACAGCGCAACGAAATGGTCAGCAGACCATCGAGCCGGTGCATCTTCTCAGCGGAATCATCGAGAAAGCACCTGATGTGACCAACTATATCTTCCAGAAGTTGGGCATGAACGGAGGACAGATCTCCATGCTCCTGCAGCAGGAATTGCAGCATCTTCCCCGCGTACAGGGTGGCGGACAGCCATACCTCTCCAATGACACCAATCAGATATTGATCAACGCCGAGGATACTGCCAAGAAGATGGGCGACGAGTTCGTAAGCGTAGAGCCTATTCTGCTCGCCATTCTGAAAGGCAACTCTACAGCAGCCCGCATCCTGAAAGATGCCGGCGCCAACGAGAAAGACATGCTCGCTGCCATCCAGGCTCTTCGTCAGGGACAGAACGTGAAGAGCCAGAGTGCAGACGAAAACTATCAGAGTCTGGAGAAATACGCCAAGAACTTGGTTGAACAAGCCAGAAGTGGAAAGCTCGACCCCGTAATCGGACGTGACGAGGAGATACGTCGCGTGCTCCAAATCTTATCAAGAAGAACGAAAAACAACCCAATCCTTATCGGTGAGCCTGGTACTGGTAAAACCGCCATCGTTGAAGGACTTGCCGAAAGAATCGTACGTGGCGACGTACCGGAGAACTTGAAGAACAAGCAGCTCTATTCGCTCGACATGGGCGCACTGGTGGCTGGTGCTAAATATAAAGGCGAATTCGAAGAGCGACTGAAGAGCGTCATCAAGGAAGTGACCAACGCCAACGGACAGATTATCCTCTTCATCGACGAGATTCACACCTTGGTAGGTGCCGGCGGTGGAGAAGGCGCCATGGATGCTGCCAATATTCTGAAGCCTGCATTGGCACGTGGCGAGTTGAGAGCCATCGGTGCCACCACCCTCAACGAGTATCAGAAATACTTCGAGAAGGATAAGGCTTTGGAACGTCGTTTCCAGACCGTAATGGTCAACGAGCCTGACGAGGTGGACGCCATCAGCATTCTCCGAGGCATCAAGGAGCGTTATGAGAACCATCACAAGGTTCGTATTCAGGACGACGCCTGCATCGCAGCTGTCAAGCTTTCTGAACGTTACATCTCCGACCGATTCCTGCCAGACAAGGCTATCGACTTGATGGATGAGGCTGCTGCCAAACTCCGTATGGAGCGCGACTCCGTGCCTGAGGAACTGGACGAGATCACACGTCACCTAAAGCAGTTGGAGATAGAGCGTGAGGCCATCAAACGCGAGAACGACCAGCCTAAGATTCAGCAACTCGACAAGGAGATTGCCGAGCTGAAGGACAAGGAACGCGACTTCCGTGCAAAATGGGAAGGAGAGAAAGACCTCGTCAATAAAATTCAGCAAGACAAGCAGGAGATTGAGAACCTGAAGTTTGAGGCTGAACGCATGGAACGTGAAGGCAACTACGAGCGCGTGGCTGAGATCAGATATTCAAAGCTGACAGCTCTCGAAGAAGACATCAAGCGCATCCAGGAACAACTGAAGAGCACTCAAGGTGGCGAGGCCATGATACGCGAAGAGGTTACTGCCGACGATATTGCCGAGGTGGTAAGCCGCTGGACCGGAATACCTGTAAGCCGTATGATGCAGAGTGAGCGTGAGAAACTGCTCCATTTGGAGGAAGAACTCCACAAGAGAGTCATCGGTCAGGACGAGGCCATCACCGCAGTGAGTGATGCTGTACGCCGCTCACGTGCCGGTTTGCAAGACCCGAAACGTCCTATCGCAAGTTTCATCTTCCTCGGAACAACCGGTGTGGGTAAGACTGAGCTTGCCAAGGCTTTGGCAGAATATCTCTTCAATGACGAGTCGATGATGACACGTATCGATATGAGTGAATATCAAGAGAAGTTCAGCGTCACCCGTCTGATAGGTGCGCCTCCAGGATATGTAGGTTATGATGAGGGTGGACAGTTGACCGAAGCTGTTCGTCGCAAACCATACAGTGTGGTTCTCTTCGATGAGATTGAGAAGGCTCATCCCGATGTCTTCAACACCCTGCTTCAGGTATTGGACGACGGACGACTGACCGACAACAAAGGCCGTGTAGTAAACTTCAAGAACACCATCATCATCATGACTTCCAACGCAAGCCGTGATATGTTGAGAAAGACCTTCCGTCCGGAGTTCCTGAACCGTATCGACGACATCATCACCTTCAAGCCTCTCACCAAAGAGCAGATTGGCCAGGTGGTTGAGCTTCAGATGAACAGAGTCAAGAAGATGTTGGCTCCTCAGGGCTTCGAACTTCGCTGGACTCCTGCCGCCATCCAATATTTGGCAGAGGTGGGCTACGATCCAGAGTTTGGCGCACGCCCTGTAAAGCGCGCAATACAAGACTATGTATTGAACGACTTGAGCAAGAAGATCCTCGCCGAGGAAGTCAGTCGTGAGAAACCTATCACCATCGACCACACCAAGGAAGGCGGATTGCTATTCGAGAACAAGTAATGTTAACGACAGAAAGAGAAACAACTACGCTACTTGCGTAAGTTGAACCATCATAAGATAAGGAGGGTGTGTCATAAGTCTGTGACACACCCTCTTTTTGGTTACATAAACTGAAGTTTCAAAAATGGGGGAGTTAAAGAAATGACCGCCAAGCAGACTGACGACCATACCAAGACAGACAGTCTGCAACAGATGACAGCAACCTACAAAAAAAATAGAAAGATAATATTATTTTGCTCTACAAAAGAAAAAAGAAAGATCTTTCAACACAAGCTGGCAGAAAACACACAAAGACTAACGAGAGCATCACCATCTTCACTTGTTTTCCAAACTCACACAAGTACACGTTTAAGAAGTATCGTCGCTGAGCATCAGACTTTTAAACATCAGCAAAACCTGCAAACACATACACAAAAAGGCGATACAGAAAGCATAAACAGAAGGACAAAAAAATGCCCCGACATCACGTCGGGGCAATTCTTACGTTTTTGAATGTTTCAGCAGTTTTGTGTTTTTTATGTAGTTATGATCTTTTTGAAAATCAGTTTGTGTTTCTTTTCGAGTGCAAATATAATACAAATAATTGATTTAAATCAAATATATCTCTTTTTTTACGCAAAAAATCACGTAAACGTTTGCGGTATTTGCTTCTCTTTATGCGTACCCAACAAGGTAATTTTATAGCTTCTATCAGAATCAATAGGCTTCAACTGCTTACGAAGCCGCTTTCATTGCTCTACGAAATAGGCTTCATTGACTATCGAAGCCGCTTTCATATTTCGAGGCTTTTCTATTCAAAAGTTTTCAATAGGGGTGCTGAGCAGTTACCCAACAAGCCTTTTTCTTAAAAAAAGCATAAATTATGCAGTCAGTATTCCATAGAAATAGCTTTTTTTATTAACTTTGCACATATTATATAATAACAAGCTAATCAATGAAGGAATTTGTCATCTCAGAAGTCAAGGCAGAGACTGCCGTTCTCGTGGGTCTTATCACCAAGGAGCAGGACGAAGCCAAGACCAAGGAATACCTCGACGAGCTGGAATTTCTTGCCGATACGGCAGGAGCTGTAACCGTCAAGCGATTCACGCAGAAGGTTGTCGCTCCCAATCAGACCACCTATGTAGGAAAGGGAAAGCTCGAGGAAATCAAACAATACATTAAGGAAGAAGAGGAAGAAGACCGCGAGATCGGAATGGTCATCTTCGACGACGAATTGTCTGCCAAGCAGATACGCAATATTGAGCAAGAGCTACAGGTAAAGATTCTCGACCGCACATCTCTTATTCTCGACATCTTTGCCATGCGCGCCCAGACTGCTGCCGCCAAGACACAGGTGGAATTGGCACAGTATAGATACATGTTGCCTCGTCTGCAACGACTCTGGACTCACCTTGAGCGCCAGGGCGGTGGTTCTGGCTCGGGTGGCGGTAAAGGTTCTGTAGGATTGCGTGGTCCTGGTGAAACCCAGCTTGAGATGGACCGTCGTATCATCCTCGGCCGCATGAGCTTGCTCAAAGAACGCCTGGCCGAGATAGACAAGCAGAAGACCACTCAGCGCAAGAACCGCGGCCGACTCATCCGTGTGGCCCTTGTCGGCTACACCAACGTGGGCAAGAGCACCATTATGAACCTGCTCTCCAAGAGCGAGGTCTTTGCCGAGAACAAACTCTTCGCCACTCTCGACACCACCGTACGAAAGGTCGTGGTGGAAAATCTGCCTTTCCTCCTGGCCGACACAGTAGGATTTATCCGCAAGTTGCCTACCGACCTGGTAGACTCTTTCAAAAGCACCCTCGACGAGACACGCGAGGCCGACTTGCTGTTGCATGTTGTCGACATCTCGCATCCTGATTTCGAGGAGCAGATACAGGTGGTGGAGAAGACCCTGAAGGAACTGGGCTGCGCCGACAAGCCATCAATGATCATCTTCAACAAGATAGACAACTACTCCTGGGTAGAGAAGGAGGAAGACGACCTTACTCCTATACAGAAAGAGAACATCACCCTCGACGAACTCAAGCGCACATGGATGGCGAAGTTGCACGACGACTGTCTCTTCATCTCTGCCAAGAACAAGGAGAACATCGACGAGTTCCGCAACATTCTGTACAAGAAAGTGCGCGAGCTGCACGTACAGAAGTATCCCTATAATGATTTCCTGTATCAGGACTACGAATAAAAAACAACGACTATGAACGATTACCGACCGCTTACCACCGAAGAGATAGAACAGCTGCAACAGAATGGCTGTTGGGCTGAGGACTGGACTTCCGTCAACGTCGCAGAAGACTTCAATCCCGAACACATGCGTCAGGTAATGCTCTACGGAGAAGTCTGCATAGGCAGCTTCGACAAGAGCATCGAAGTAAGTCCGGGCTTTCACAAGCACTCGGGCATCCGCAATGCCACCTTGCACAATGTCATCATCGGAGACGATTGCCTCATCGAGAACATAGGAGGATTCATCAATAACTATACCATCGGTGACGAGTGCTACCTGTCCAACGTATCCACAATAGAGACTACAGAGGGAGCTACCTATGGAGAAGCCAATGTCATCAGTGTACTCAACGAGGCTGGCGATGGGAACATCATCTCTTTCTCCGAACTGAGCAGTCAGTTGGCAGCACTCATGCTCAAGCATTCTCATAACAAGGAGTTCCGTGAGACACTTTTCCAGTTCGTCAGAGCATATGTTAGCAGCCGACTGCCCGAACGCGGACTGATAGGCAACAATGTGAAGATAGCCAACACCAAGGAGATTATCAACTGCATCATCAACGACTACTGCGAGGTGAACGGAGCAGAGCGGCTGAGTGACTGCACCCTCCTGGGAGATGCTACCAGCAGCGTTTATATAGGAACGGGTGTCATAGCCGAAAACACTATCATCGACCATGGGGCAAGCATCACCAACGGAGCCAACCTGCAAGACTGTTTCGTGGGAGAAGCCTGCCAGATAAACAACAGCTTCACCGCATCGGCATCGGTATTCTTTGCCAACTCGGTAATGAGCAATGGCGAAGCATGTGCCGCCTTCTGCGGTCCGTTCTCAGCCTCTCATCACAAGAGTTCGCTCATCATCGGAAGCCAGGTTTCGTTCTATAATGCCGGTTCTGCCACCAACTTCAGCAACCATGCCTACAAGATGGGGCCCATCCACTGGGGCATCCTGGAGAGAGGCACCAAGACAGCCAGCGGCTCCTACCTTTTCCTGCCTGCCCACATCGGTGCTTACTCCGTATGTCTTGGCAAGACCATGGCTCATCCCGACACAACCTCCTTCCCCTTCTCCTATATTATTGGCGAGGGAGAGAAGACCATACTCATCCCTGGCAGAAACCTTGTCACTGTAGGACTTTACCGCGACATCAACAAGTGGCCCAAGCGCGACCTACGACCAGCCGAGCACCGCAAGAGCATCATCAACCAAGAGTGGCTCTCGCCTTTTGTCATCAGCAAGGCGACAGAAGGAAGGCGCATTCTGCAAGAGCTCTGCACCACTTGCGGAACTCAATGCCAGGAATACCACTATCAGGGACTCACCATTCCGCGCAGCTCACTCCTTTCCGGCATCCGCTTCTACGACATGCTCATCAGTCTCTACTTAGGTCAAGTCATCAAGAAGGCCACGCTTCCTGCAGCAGCAGAAGAAGAAGAAGGACATGAATATGCCCCACTGTCCGAACAGGCCATCCACAATGGCGAAGAAGCATGGACCGATCTGGGTGGTCTGCTCCTGCCGCAGGCTTTGGAGAATCAGCTCGTCGAAGACATCATCGACGGAACAACCGAAGACATTGAGTCTGTTATCAACGCATTGTCCGAGGCTCACAGCCATTATGCCGATTTCAATCAAGTTTATGCTTTCAGCCTCATCCGACAGCTCTACGAAGGAGCCACACCGGCAGCCTTCTCGCTGATCGAAACCAGAGCCGACGAGGCAAAATCGCTATGGACCGAAGCCATCAGAAAAGATGCTCAGAAGGAATACGACTTGGGCGACGTGGACGAAGACACCTTCCTGCACTTTGCCAACTCCATCATTCCTGCCACATAAAAAGTCCAACAAAGAAAAATCATTTATACAACATAAAATCATAAAAGTATGAGTTTAAAAACTATCATGCTGGCGGCACTCTTCACATCGGGTGCGCTTTGTGCCAGCGCAAAAGACTATCATTACACCACCGTACCAGGCGATGCAATGCAAACACGCATCTATACTCTCGACAATGGTCTGAAGGTATACATGTCAGTTAACAAGGAGAAGCCTCGCTTGCAGGTCAACATCGCGGTAAAAACAGGTTCGCGTAATGACCCTGCCGAGACTACAGGTCTGGCTCACTATCTGGAGCACCTGATGTTCAAAGGCACCAAGAAGTTTGGTACCATCGATGCCGCCAAGGAGAAGCCATACCTCGACGAGATAACCCGCCGCTATGAGACTTACCGCAAGCTCACCGATCCCGCACAGCGCAAGCAGGCTTACCACGAGATTGACTCCATCTCACAGTTGGCTGCCAAATACAACATCCCCAACGAGTACGACAAGCTCATGTCGAGCATCGGTAGCGAGGGAACAAACGCCTATACCAGCAATGATGTCACCTGCTACGTGGAGAACATCCCAAACAATGAGATAGAAAACTGGGCCAAGGTGCAGAGCGACCGCTTCCAGAACATGGTCATCCGTGGCTTCCATACAGAGCTGGAGGCTGTGTACGAGGAGAAGAACATCTCCATGGCAAGCGATGCCACCAAGGAGTTTGCTGCTCTCTGGAACCTCCTCACTCCTACCCATCCTTATGGCACACAGACTACCATCGGCGAGCAGGAGCACCTCAAGAACCCAAGCATCATCAACATACAGAACTATTTCCATCGTTACTATGTGCCAAACAATGTGGCTATCGTCATGGCTGGCGACTTTGACCCCGACAAGACCATAGCTCTCATCGACCAGTACTTTGGCTCATGGAAGAAGAGCGACAACCTGTCACGCCCTGAGTTCGAGGCACAGCCTGCCATCACAGCAGTAAAGGACACCACGGTTGTCGGTAAGGAGCAGGAAAACATGATGCTGGCATGGCTCTTCAAGGGCGTCAACGACCAGCAGAACGACACCCTCGATGTCATCAGCGACCTGCTCGCCAACGGCAAGGCAGGACTCTTCGAGGTAGACTTGGAACAGAAGATGAAACTCGCCTCTGCAGGAGCCTTCAACTATGGTCTGCACGACTACACCGCTTTCATCGTTCAGGCACTGCCCAACAAGGGACAGAAACTCGAAGACACACGTGCCCTCGTGCTTGACGAGATGGGCAAGTTGCGCCGTGGCGAGTTTGCCGACGAATTGCTTCCTGCTGTCATGGCAAACAAGAAGCTCAACTTCTACAAAGGACTCGACGACAACGAGAACCGAGCCAGCATCATGGTGGACGCCTTCATCAACGACCAGAAATGGGAAGACGTAGCCAAGCAGCTCGACCGCCAGAGCAAGTTGACCAAGAAAGATATCATCGACTTTGCCAACAAGCATCTGCGTGCCGACAACTTCGTATGTGTTTACAAGCGCATCGGCGAGGACAAGACGCTCAAGAAGATTGAGAAGCCTGCCATCACTCCTATACCTGCCAACCGCGAGTATGAGAGCGATTTCGTCAAAGAAATCAAGAACGCAGAAGTGGCTCCTATACAGCCTGAGTTCCTCGACTTCAAGAAAGACCTCACCGTCACCAAGACCAGCAAAAAGCTGCCTTTGCTCTACAAACAGAACACACAGGACGACCTCTTCAACCTCTCCTTCCGTTATGAGTTGGGCGACGAGGATGACATGCGCTACAGCTATGCTGCTGATTATCTCGGCTACATAGGTACCGACAAGAAGACCGTCTCTGAAATCAAACAGGCTTTCTATAACATTGCCTGCAACTACAGTGTGGCTCAGGGCACCAAGAGCCTCAGCATCAACATCAATGGTCTGAACGAGAACCTTCCTAAGGCACTCAGCCTCTTGGAGGACTTGCTGCATCATGCCAAAGCCGACAAGACTTCATGGAACCAGTATGTGGACCTCGTAGAGAAGAATGGCAACGACATGAAGGCCAACCAGAAGGCCAACTTCTCACGCTTGTGGGACTATTGCGTATATGGTCCTTACAACCCAAGCCGCAATCAGATTCTCCCTGCCGACCTTCGCAAGATGGATCCACAGGAGCTGATCAACCTTCTGGGCGCACTCGACAATATCGAGCACACCGTATTCTATTATGGTCCTTACAGCGAGAAACAGCTCAACAGCCTCCTCGCCAAAGAACATAAGACTGGCAAGAAACTCATCCCTGCTCCACAGGGCAAGGAGTACACCAAGCAGCAGCCACAGAGCAACGAGATTCTCATTGCTCCCTACGAGGCTAAGAACATCTATCTGCGCCAGTACCAGAACGAGGGTAAGACTTTCACCGACGACAATGCTGCCGTAGTAGGACTCTTCAATGAGTACTTTGGCGGAAGCATGAACGCCATCGTCTTCCAGGAACTTCGCGAGACAAGAGGTCTGGCTTACAACGCAGGTTCTTATTATGTACGCCCTGGTCGTAAGAACGATACAGAATACTTCTTCACTCATATCATCTCGCAGAGCGACAAGATGATGGACTGCATCAACGTGTTCAACGAGATCATCAACAACCTGCCACAGAACGAGGCTGCATTCAACCTGGCTAAGCAGAGCCTCATCAAGAGCCTGCAGAGTATGCGTACCACTAAGGACAATGTGCTCTACGCGTACTTCAATGCCAAGCTGAAGGGACTCGACTACGATCCCAACAAGAAGCTCTATGAGGCACTCCAGAACGTGACACTTCAGGACATCACTAACTTCGAGAAGCAGAATATCGTAGGCAAGCCTTACCGCATGGTCATCCTCGGCAACGAGAAAGACCTCGACATGAAGAGCCTCGAGAAGATTGCGCCTATCAAGCGCCTCTCTCAGGAAGAGATCTTCGGATTCTGATTTATTGTCAAGAATTTAACTGAACTTTCGCATGTAGCTTAAGTACGGGCTGAAGGCCCAAAAACTCCTAGCCCAGGGCAGCGCCCTGGGTATAATAGCAATCAGCAAGGCGCCCTGTAAGGGCAAAAGCCTTATGTTTTGTTTGGAGTTTTAAAGCTTTTGCCCTTACAGGGCGACAGGTTTGCGCCCGTAATAACCCAGGGCGTTGCCCTGGGCTAAGAGCTTCTGCCCTTTCAGGGCGTGTGAGGTAAAACTTGCGAAACTTGAGAGAATTTAAGAATATCCCAAGGCTAATCATTAGGAAAAATGAAGATTGGCAGGAAGTCAGTTCGCTGTGTGAACTTCTTTCTCAATAATTCAACAGATAAGGGGAAGGAAAAAGAAGAATTCTTTAATTCTCAAATTCTTGACAAAACAAAACAACTTGAATATTTCAACAGTATAATAACAACAAAAAAACATTATGGCAAAAGCTCCAGATTTTAAGTACGCTCCAATGTTTCAGCTTGGAGAGGACAAGACAGAGTATCGCCTTATCTCAAAAGAAGGCGTAAGCACAGCAGAGTTCGAGGGAAAAACAATCCTCAAGGTTTCAAAGGAAGCACTTACCCTGCTCGCACAGCAGGGTTTCCACGACGTAGAGTTCATGCTCCGTCGTGAGCACAACCTCCAGGTGGCTAAGATTCTCAGCGACCCAGAGGCTTCTGAGAACGACAAATACGTAGCTCTCCAGTTCCTCCGCAACGCAGAGACTGCCGTGAAGGGCATTCTCCCATTCTGCCAGGATACAGGTACTGCCATCATTCATGGCGAGAAAGGTCAGCGTGTATGGACCGACTTCGAGGACGAAGAGGCTTTGAGCCTTGGTGTTTACAACACATACACACAGGACAACCTTCGCTATTCACAGAATGCTCCTCTCAATATGTATGATGAGGTAAACACCCGTTGCAACCTGCCTGCCCAGATCGATATCGAGGCAACCGAGGGCGACGAGTATCGCTTCGTGATGGTTGCCAAGGGTGGCGGTTCTGCCAACAAGACCTACTTCTACCCTATGACTAAGGCCACTATCCAGAACGAAGGCACCCTCCTCCCATTCCTCGTAGAGAAGATGAAGAGCCTCGGTACAGCAGCATGTCCTCCTTACCACATCGCATTCGTTATCGGTGGTACTTCTGCCGAGAAGAACCTCCTTACCGTGAAGCTGGCTTCTATCAAGTATTATGATGAGTTGCCTACAACAGGTGATGAGACTGGTCGTGCCTTCCGTGACATCGACTTGGAGAACAAGCTCCTCAATGAGGCTCACAAGATTGGCTTGGGTGCACAGTTTGGTGGTAAGTACTTGGCTCACGACATCCGTGTCATCCGTCTGCCTCGTCATGGTGCCAGCTGCCCTATCGGTATGGGTGTAAGCTGCTCTGCCGACCGCAACATCAAGGCTAAGATCAACAAGGACGGTATCTGGTTGGAGAAGATGGATGAGAACCCAACAGAGTTGATTCCTGAGGAGCTCCGCAACCCAGGAGAGGGTACCAAGGGTATCGAGATCGACCTCGACAAGGGTATCGACGCTGTACGCGCTGAGTTGAGCAAGTATCCTGTAAGCACCCGTGTCAACCTGAAGGGAACCATCATCGTGGCTCGTGACATCGCTCATGCCAAGCTCAAGGCTCGCTTGGATGCTGGCGAGGAGATGCCAGAGTACTTCAAGAACCACCCTATCCTCTATGCTGGTCCTGCCAAGACTCCAGAGGGTTATCCATGTGGCTCTATGGGTCCTACCACAGCCAATCGTATGGACCCATACGTTGACGAGTTCCAGGATCATGGCGCCAGCTTGGTCATGATTGCCAAGGGCAACCGTGGCGACATCGTGACAGAGGCCTGCAAGAAGCATGGTGGTTTCTACCTCGGAACTATCGGTGGTGTAGCTGCCGTTCTCTCTCAGAGTTCCATCAAGAGCATCGAGTGCGTAGAGTATCCTGAGCTCGGCATGGAGGCTATCTGGAAGATTACCGTAGAGGACTTCCCTGCATTCATCCTCGTAGACGACAAGGGCAACGACTTCTTCAAGCAGCTGAAGCCTTGGACTCCATGCAAGGAGTGCCAGAAATAAAATCACACTTATCTTTACATAAAGGGTGCGCCACTAATCCGTGGCACACCCTTTTTTCTATCTTGACAACTTCCTTTCCATCAATATCAAGGTTCAACATAAAAGTCATTTCTTTTGCGATAACAATTTTATTAAAATACTTGGATTATTCGATTTTTTTTCCATGAAAACTTTATGAAGATCTGTACCTCAAGCTTTAATCGCGACACAGCAAAAGTATTTAAAATAAGACAGGCAGACTTGAAATGATCAAGACTGCCTGAGGGATGCGAAAACGACGTTCTGATGGCTATAACTTTTAACGACCGAAGGGAGTGATAACTCCTTTATCATCTAAACTCCTGAACCCAGCGAAAGTTGAGAAAGATAGAAATGAAATTTGCATAAACAAGGATTTATTTGTATTTTTGCACGAGAATGGAGAATAGAAAAATCATACACATTGATATGGATGCCTTCTTTGCGGCAGTAGAGCAAAGAGACAATCCTGAACTTCGGGGCAAACCCATTGCGGTAGGCTTCGACGGTCCACGTGGTGTGGTGTCTACTGCCAGCTATGAGGCACGTCGTTTCGGAGTACATTCTGCACAGTCAATCGCACAGGCCAAACGCCTCTGTCCCGACCTCATCATCGTGCCTTGCCGACACGAACATTATAAAGAGGTGTCGCAGCAGATTCACCACATCTTCCAGGATTATACCGACCTCATAGAACCAATCTCCATCGACGAGGCCTTTCTCGATGTCACCCATAATAAGAAAGGTATAGAGCTGGCTGTAGATGTGGCACGCGAAATCAAGGCACGCATCAAAGCAGAGACAGGACTCACCGCATCGGCAGGTATCAGCTATTGCAAGTTTCTCGCCAAGGTGGCTTCCGACTATCGCAAGCCCGATGGCATCTGCACCATTCACCCCGACAAGGCTCTCGACTTTATCTCTCAACTGCCCGTGGAAGATTTTTGGGGCGTAGGCAAGAAGACTCTGCAGAAGATGCACTACATGGGAATTTACCGCGGAGCCGACCTGCGTAAGGTTTCAGAACAGCATCTCGTCGAAGTTTTTGGCAAGGCTGGTCATGTCTTCTACCATTTTGCACGTGGCATCGACAATCGCCCCGTCGTTACGTATCGCGAAAGGAAGTCTGTGGGATGCGAACAGACTTTCTTAGAGGATATATACACTCCCTCTGCCGTCATCATACAACTCTATCACACCGTCCTGGAGTTGCTTACCCGCATAGCCCGCAGCGAGTTCGAAGGCCGCACCCTCACCCTGAAAATCAAGTTTGCCGACTTCACCCAGATAACAAGAAGCATCTCGCAAGACAAGATTCTGAAGAGTAAGGCCGACATACTGTCTCTCTCCAAACTTCTGCTCAAGCAGGTGGAGTATTCCTCCGCCCACCCCATCCGCCTCATAGGCCTCTCAGTGAGCAATGCCACAAGCGAAGAAGCTAAGAAAGAAGACCGTGAGAACAGCACCCACAAACCCGAGTACAAGGAACTGGAATTGGAATTCGAGGAATGGGATGAGTAGTTCCCCGTATTGATTGAAGTCCATTCAGAACTCTGCTCCTAACCTTCCGAATATGAGTTCATGTAGCTGTATTTTATCATTCTCATTTTTGTAAATGGGGAAGATTCCCCAAAAAACGAAAAAGGCCCATCCCCCAAAAAGGGAGATGAGCCTCGCAAAGTTATGGTGTTTTGAAAAAACGATGTGTCTGATCTACTTTCTCAATTAATACTGACTGATCTTCAGATTGCTAATCTTGACGTTGGCGCCATTATAGCTATTGATACTCCAACAATTTTTCTGAATGCCATAGATGCGGTTGGTATAGCTGCAGACATCATTGATGTACATCACACAGATACTGTTGTCGGTGTAGATGGTGACGTTGTACACATTGTCGGCAGGACGGGCAAACACGTAGCCATCAATACCGGCAATGAAGCCCTTACCCTCTACGCCTTGCTCCTCAAAGTTTACCTTGCGGTTGTTCTCATCCTCTGGGTTGACAACCATGGTGTAATACTTCTTAGAGTCAGAGCCACGAACCATAGAGATACCAAACTTATCCCATTTGTTGGAAGTGGTGACGGTGAAGCTGATCTTGTTGTGATTACCCAGACGACCCATCAGCATGTAAGCATCAGGCTGCTCGACATTGCCTGCAAGCGTATAGGTGCCATCAGCCTCGGTCATGTTCTGGCTCTCCTTCACCTCTACGGCAACATCCTGGTTGTACTTCTCGCTCACGGCATCAACCTGTCCGAGTGTCAGCGTACCGTCCTCATGCTGGATGAGCTTATAGCAAACCAAGTTGCCAGCCCACTCTGGCTCTGCAGGCGAAGCACCCACAGCAGTATTGTCCTTACCGCTTCGAGTAGGACACCAGCCCCACAAATAGCGGTTGGTACCATCGCTGGCAGTCTTGCCGGCATAAAGACCACGGCTGTCGAGGAAGCCCTCGTGAGCATCAGGCCATATTCCTGCATCATTGGCGGTACAAGCCTTCAACTCGTCAAGTGTTCTTCCCTTGAAATACTGCACTCTGCGTACAGCATGATGAAGTTCGCTATACACCAAGTACCAATAGTCGCCCATCTTGAAGAGGTCAGGACACTCGTAGAAACGGTCCCACATCATGGTCATGAACACACCATTGTCAGTCCAGTTCTTCAAGTCGTCAGATACGAACTCAGCTAAGCTACCCTTGCCACCCTTCTTGGTAGAAATGAGCATGTGGAACTTGCCATCATCACCCTTAAACACGAATGGGTCGCGGAAATCGTTCTTATCGTAGCCGAAGTCCTGACCTTTGATCAAAAAAGTACGATCCTTGGTCCAGGTCTTGAAATCGGCAGAAGTTGCTACCATCACAGCCTGTGCGCTCTCGTCACCTGTAGGCTTATACTTATTACCTGTATAGAATGTATAGTAAAGCTTACTTGCCTCATCGTAGATGGTAGAACCAGTACCGATGGCAGCATCCTGCGACTTCAGGGTGCCACAAGAAACCAGTTCACCCAAAGCAGTATAGTGGGCAGCATCCTTGGTACTTACACCCCAGATGGGGTGGTAAGTTCCTTCAGGATTAGGACGGAAGTCCTGCAGATACAACACCTTGAAATCGCCAGCCACTGGATCGAAGAAAGGCATAGGGTCGCCTACATAGCCCACAGCAGGCTTGTAATAAGTATCCTGTGCTGCAGCATCGGATGAGTTGAAATAAGTAGTGGTAGACCAGTCCTTCTGCTCGGGGGCAGCATCGCTGTCGCTGCATGAAGCGAGAGGCAAAGCGAGGCATGACGCCAATATTATAGAATTTATCATTGTCTTCATTTTTGTTTATTGTTAATGGTTCATAAGATAATTAAATGCATTCTTGGTCATGATGGCCACATTAGCATGGAACTTCTCTGTGAAAGGACCTACGCTGTACCAGTCGTAGCAACCAGAACCTATACAGAGGGTCTTACCTGAATTCTCTTTGGCAGGATACTCCCATACCACGACAGCACCGTCACCACCGTAACCCAGGTCGATGGCACCAGTCTTCTCTCTCCATACGGCATAATTGTCAAAACCACCCCAGTCGACTCCAATATGCCATTGAGCAGTAGAGTTGGTGATGCGGTAGTTGGCATCAGTAGTGTATACACTGTTGGCGTCATCACCTTTCACCAGTCCCTGATAGAGGGCGTGGTCGGAATGAGAACCTGCGGCATCATTGCCCATTTTGAAGTCCCAAGGACCTCCACAAGTTTCGGCGTCATTTTCCACTTGTCCCCAGCAGTTGTTTGGTACCAATCCATTATTGTCGATACCCAACTCGCCTGGCATATTGGTAGCGTAACGTGTGAAGAGGAAGGAACCACCAGCCTTATAGTAGTCTCTCAGCACAGCCTGTGCGGCAATAGCCTCAGGAGCAGCCTGCTCGAATTTCGCCTTACCGTCCACTCCACCGTCTTTGTGGAAGTGCCACCATATCACCTTACACTCACTCAAGTCTACATTGCCATTCTTGATATCAGTAAACGAAGCATAGATAGAGTTGTCCACATTCGCGAGCATCCACTCGCAGGCAGCCTTCTCCTCAGGCACCAGCTCGTCCATCGTCAGAGCCAAGCTTGCGAATACAGCAGTAGGCTTGCCTATCTGATTGACGGTTACAGTGTAGGTGCTTGTAGCCGTATTGTTGGTTACGGTATAGGCCACAGGATTCGTGAAGTCGACTGGTGCACCCGAAACAGGTGCGACAGTAGCATTCTCGCTCACCTTGATAGAAGGTATCAGCTTGGTGATGTCCACCGTCTGTGGTACATTAATGGTAATGGTCTTGTTGCTCTCGTTAATGGCTCCTGTATAGATACCATTCACCTTGAAAGAGAGAATCTTTGCCTCATCGCGCTTGGCAACGAGAGTCCAGTCGAGGAACACATCGCCATTCTTCACGCGCAAGGTCTGTGCAAGGAGCATATTCATCTTGTCGCCCACCTTGGCATCACACACAGCACCATCGCTGAGTGTGAGTTTGCTCAAGGTCATCTGACTGATGTCGTAGGTCTCTGGCACACGTACGGTAATGGTACGTGCAGCCTTGTCTACTGTTCCTTCATAATCATCGAGTGCCAGTTCAGTAACAGAACAGCCTCCTGTGAGCTGCAGGTCGGACACATTATCCTCGCTGCAGGCTGTGAGGGCAAGAAAGCCCATCAATATAAATAATAATTTCTTCATATTACCATCCTCCTATGTTCTGTGTGTAATGTCCGTCGGAAGCCGCTACCTGTGAGAAAGGTATTGGCAGATATTCGTTCTTGTTGGCTGTAAAGTGAGCATCTCCATAGATAGAGCAGTTGTTGGTCTCCTCAGCAAAGTACTTGTTGAGCACCTTCTCTGCCTCACCCCATCTCACGAGGTCGAAGAAGCGTTCACTCTCCATACCCATCTCCAAACGACGCTCCATCTTCACAATCTTCAGAGCATCTTCCTGGCTGTAAGAACCATTATAGGTAGAGATATTGAACTTCACGCCATAGTCAGAAGGATAATTGGCTATCATACCTGTACTCTGCTTGGCACGCAGGCGAATCTTGTTGACCAGCTTGATGGCCTCACCCGTCTCGTTGAGCTGTGCATAAGCCTCAGCACGCTCCAAGAGTACGTCGGCATAACGGAACACGATGCGGTTCATAGGTGTACCCCACCAAGAGCCCTTTACCATGTAACCACAGTCTGGATCTACGTTCTGCTTCAAGGTTACATAATAACCATAAAGACCATTAGAACGGCTCCATGTGGAGCTGGCGTCCATCATGTACTTGCTGTTGAACTCGTATGGAAGACCCGTCAGACCTACAGTGAGGAACAGACGTGGGTCAGCATCCTGTGTCAAGTCGTAGTCCTTATTATTAAAGGTGTCAATGAAAGGATGACCGTCGGCATCGGTACGATAGGCGTTCACAAGATTCTGACTGGGCTTGTAGAAGTCACAACCTCCATCGGTAACACCAGGGATATTAGGCACGATAAGACCGTAGCTCCAGTTCAGGTTACCATACTTGGTACCGTCGTTGATAGAATACTGCATGGCCCAGATGCTCTCCACACCATTCTCGTACTGTGTCTCAGGACGGAAGTTGTTGTGGAAGTCAGCCTCGAGATCGAAGCCACCTGCGCTATAGATGTCAGGATTGCTATACTCGATGACCTTTAGCAAGTCTTCTCTGTTGATGCTGGTCACCTGATTGGATGAAGGATCATCCTGGCGATAAGCCTTATAGAGATAAGCCTTGGTGAGGAAGGCTGCAGCTGCTGCCTTGGAAGGACGACCCTTATCGGTCTGCTTCACTGGAAGCACACTATAGGCATACTCCACATCGTTGATAATCTGCTGCCAGCCCTCATCATTGGTAAACTCGGTGTTGGAAAGGGTATTGTAGTCTTCCTGCTTCAGGTTGGCATCCATGATGAAAGGAATATTCTTGTAGAGACGCTTCAACAGGAAGTGGGCGTAGGCACGCAAGAACTTCATCTCGCCTAAACGCTGATCCTTGAGCTGATAGCTGTCACTGGTGGCCTCAAGCACAGAGATGGCTGAGTTGACACGTGAGATACAGTTGTAAAGGCGCACCCACATATCGTTGATATTCCAGTTGGTGGTAAGCACACCCTGCTCTATCTCCAACTGATGGAATACGTCACCATCACTGGTTCCGTTGCCACCCTTATAGGCATCATCGCTGCGGACATCGAAGTTCCACATCGAGAAGGAAGAGTTGACGTCTTCGGCTGTTGTGAAGACAGCGTAAGCCGAGATAACCAGGTTATCCACATTGCTTGGGTCCTTCACCATGTCGCTGTCGAGCACACCCTGAGGTTTCTGGTCGTCCAGAAAGTCAGAGCAACTTGTCGTACCCACCAAGGCAAGAACGGTAAGGACAGAATATAATATCTTTTTCATAATTTGACTCTTTTAGAATGTTACGTTAAGACCAAATGTGAGGTTGAGAGGGATAGGATATCCATAGTTTGGATTCTCAGGATCTACACCAGTAAAGCTACTGCTCTTGATGGTGAACAGGTTCTGTGCGCTGACATACATACGCAGACGTTGCATAGATAGCTTAGAGACTATGTTCTGTGGCAAATTGTAACCCAACTGGATAGTGCGCAGTTTCAGATAACTACCATTCTCTACCCAATAAGTAGATACACGTTTCTCGTTATTATTGTCGGAAAGGGTAACAGCAGGAATATTGCTGGATGGATTGTCCACACACCATGCGTTCAACAGACGATGTCCCTTGTTCAAGAAGCCGACGTTAAGACCAGCCCAGATGTCGGTCTCTTTCTTTAGGTCGGAGATGATGTCTACACCCTGCACACCCTGGAAGAAAGCTGTGAAGTCGAAGTTCTTGTACTCCAAGTAGATGTTGAAACCATAAGTGAAGTCAGGCACAGGATCGTAAATCCAAGTCTGGTCAAGCTCAGTAATCTTACCGTCATGGTCGAGGTCTCTCCAGCGCATACGTCCTAAGCCTGCACCTTCCTGAGTGGCATGGTTGTCGATTTCTTCCTGGCTCTTGAAGATACCATCGCATACATATCCTACCTGTGCACCCATAGGATGACCGACAACACTCTTCACACCATTACCACCAAAGGTACCATTAGCTGCAACGGTAGTAGGCAGCGCGGTAATTTCGTTGCGATAAGAAGAAATGTTGGCGGTGATGTCGTACTTCAGACCGAAGTTGGTCTTATTGCGATAACCGATGTTGAACTCGAAACCGCGGTTCTCCATCTCGCCTGCATTGATCCACTGTGAGCTTCCCTCACCCATAACGGCGATACCAGGCATATAAACCAAGATGTCCTTGGTCTTCTTGAAGTACCAGTCGAAGTTACCATAGAGGGTATTGCCAAAGAAAGCGAAGTCGAGACCCAAGTCGGTCTGTGTGGTTGTTTCCCACTTGATGTCGTCATTACCAATCTGATTGCGCTTGAAACCCGAAGGCAATGTGCTTCCGCCATTGGTTCCTGCGATATCGTAAGAGGTACCATAACTCTGACCACCATTCTCACCCACTCCATAGTTGCTAACAAAGATGGTATAGCGAGCCAAGTTGTCGATTTCCTGGTTACCAGTCTGTCCCCAAGATGCACGAATCTTCAAATCGTCAATCCAAGAAGCCTTCTTCAGGAAGTTCTCCTGATTGATACGCCAGCCTGCAGATACAGATGGGAAGGTGGCATAACGATTGTTCTTACCGAAACGAGAGCTACCGTCACGACGGATGGTGAACGAAGCCATGTACTTGTCGGCATAATTATAGTTGGCCTTACCGAAGAAAGACACGAGTGAATAGCCAGAGCCTCCACCGTAAGCCTGTGCTCCCGTGGTACCTGCATCAGGCCACATATAGTCGGGCTTGAGTACTGCGAAACCTTCCTTGTAACCAGAGAAGTAGATATCATCCTGACGGTTCAACTCCATACCTGCCATGAGGTCGAAGCGATGCTGACCTATCTCCTTGTTATATGTAGCCACAGCATTCCACATCCACTTGGTCCAGTGTTCCTGCTTGGCCTCTACTGCATTCTTGTCGTTAGCCACATTACCTTCGGTAACAGGATAAGTAAAGAATCGCTGCTGCTTCTGTGAGTAATCGAGACCAAAGGTGGAACGGATGTTAAAGCCCTTGAAGAGGTTGAGGTTTACATAAGCATCACCAAACATACGCCAGTAGGTATAACGGTTGTCCTTGTTGCGTTCCAACACTGCTACAGGGTTATAACGATCTGGATAACCTCCTACAGGACCTGCATAGTTGCCATCCTCAGTATAGATAGGCAGAGATGGATTGAACTGCAACACATTCTGCAAGAAGCCACCAGGAGCCGCAACCTCAGAAGTACGGTTGACAGTGAAGTGCTCGCCTACAGTAAGACAATTATTCTTCAAGAGCTTGTACTCTGTATTCATACGAGCTGAGAAGCGGTTGAAATCTGAATGTTTGATAATTCCCAAGTTCTTGTAGTAACCCAAAGAGAAGAAACTACTACCCTTGTCTGAGCCCTTACTAACAGATACGTTATACTGCTGTACTACACCTGTGCGAGTTGTCTCATCAAACCAATCAGTATCAGCAGCAGGTGTTGTACCCGCATCGTCGAGATACTTCTTCATACTGATGCCGTTGAGCACAGGGTTGCCCTGCTCGTTATAGCTCCAGTCGTAGCTGTAGCCCAGACCATTGGTGTTAGGATCCATACCATCGTTCATATAGGCACGCCACATCACCTGACCAAACTCCTTTGCATTGAGCACATCCATCTTATGAGCGTAAGTAGAAACCGAGATAGAGCCATCGAAGTCGACCTTCACCTTGCCCTCCTTACCCTTCTTGGTAGTGATGATGATGACACCATTGGCAGCACGGCTACCATAGATAGAAGCCGAAGCAGCATCCTTGAGCACCTGAATGCTCTCGATGTCATTACCATTGAGTTCGTGCATACCAGCCTTGGTTGGCACACCATCAACAATATAAAGAGGATCATTGTTGTTCAGCGTACCGATACCACGAATACGTACGGTGGCAGTTCCTGAAGGAGAACCGTCAGCTGTAATATTCATACCAGGAACGCGGCCCTGAAGAGCCTTGATAGGGTTGTTCTCGTTCTGCTTGGCTATCTCGTCAACACTGACTACCGAGATGGCACCTGTCAGGTCGGCCTTGCGCTGAGTGGTATAACCAGTAACAACTACCTCGTTGAGCAACTTGGCATCTTCTTCGAGAACGATGCGCAGACCCTTGGCAGCCTTCACCACCTGAGTCTTATACCCCATAAAAGAGATAGAAAGTTTTGAACCGGACTGAACCTGCACCGTAAAGTTACCATCAATATCAGTAACAGTACCTGCATTTCCTTGTCCCCCCACTACGGTGACAGTGGCACCAATAACTGGTTCTCCACTGTTGTCGGTAACATTTCCACTTGCCTCTTCGACCTGGGCGAATGATACCGCACTGACGAGCAACAAGCAGATGCTCATCAAGAGAGTTTTCATTTTCTCCATGTAAATAAAGGTTTTGTTAATAGTAATTCTATTTATTGTTTATTCAAATTTCTGGCAGCAAAGATAGCAAAACTCTTATTGACAACAGAGAAAAATTCGTTCATCACATGGCAATTATGTTACATGCAACAATTTTTATAGTATTTCGTTCATTTATATGACTTCTGTTTTTCAGAGAGATAGAATAATCAGCACAAGTTGGAATAGCAGGGTTATAAAAGAAGTTAGAAGGAAGTTGAGAGAGAGAAGTCCTGTCAGTCTCTCAACTCTGTCGGGTTGATGCCGAACTGCTTCTTGAAACAAGCTGAGAAGTAACCAGGAATGGCAAAGCCCACCTCGGCAGCAACCTCACTGATGGTCTTGTCGGTTTGCTTCAGGAGCGAATAGGCTTTTTGCATACGCATTTCGCGAAGCACCTCTGCAGGAGTCTTTCCTGTCAATGCCTTTACCTTGCGATACATCTGCACCTTGCTAAGACTTAGTTCGGAGCCTAAGTCGTCCATACGTAGGTTGGCATTTCCTATATGCGACTTAGCAACCTTCTTAAACCGTTCTAAGAACATCCGCTCTCCTGGTGCCTCTGCCTGTATAAACTCTGCCGAAAGCACGTTCTTTGCATCCATATTTTTTCTCTGTCGACGAGCTTGCAATAAGTTGGAGATACGAGCCAATAGCAGATGGGCACTGAAAGGTTTGGTGAGATAGGCATCGGCTCCATGCTCATACCCTTCTATACGCTGAGACTCCTCACTGCGAGCGGTGAGCAATATAACAGGAATATGACTGGTTACCTCATCCTCCTTGATCTTCGAACAGAAGGTGAGTCCGTCCATCACAGGCATCATCACATCGCTGACGATCAGGTCGGGCACACTCTCCTTGGCCAGACGTAAACCATTTTGACCATCTGAGGCTTCGATGACGTAGTAATGATCAGAAAGCAAAACACGTAAATAGGTGCGAATATCTTCATTATCATCTACAACAAGGATGGTGGAGAGTTCCTCTACATCTTGTTGCAACAACATCTGATGGCGACTGTCGCGAAGCACATGCTGAGAGAGTTCCTTCTCGGAAGCCTCATCTGCCGTAGCCTGGTTCATCGCATCTACCTGATCCTTGAAGTTGAGCACATCGGCGGTCAAGGTTTCCAACTGTCCCACATTGCGCGACACCACCTGCAGCAGCATCTTCTGCTCCTCGGTATAATTGTCCGCCTGCATCAGCCGGTTCAACGGTCCTGACACCAAGGTCAGCGGAGTGCGGAGCTGATGACTGACATTGGTAAAGAAGACTATCTTTTCGTCTGCCATCTGCTTGCGCTGCTTGTTGAGTTTTTCTTTTTCCCGACGCACTTTACGACGATAGAATATCATGATGAGCAGCAGCACAACCACAGCAACAGCCAGGATGCTGATGATCTTCTGCCATCGGTACATCTTCATATAGTCATTAATGCTCGAATAGATGGCATTCAAGTTGGCCGTCTGGCCTTCTATCTCTTTATACTGCATGTCTATCAACTTGGCATTCTCGGCTGTGACAAGTGCCGACTGAAAATAGTTCATGCGCTTGTAGGGCTTGCCCTGCAGAATGTTCATCGCTAAGGGAACGATGGCCTCGCCCTTGGTAGGATAGATATACGAGGCTGTCATCACGCCCTTGTCCACAAGGTCTACTCCCTGGTTCTCACCAGGCAGTCCGTCGATACCCACAAAGAGCATCTGCTTATCGCGGTTCTTCTCCTTGGCTGCCTGCTGCGCACCCCAAGCCTCGGCATCATTATGTCCGAAGACTGCATCAACAGGCTTGCCTGCATCCATATACTGACGCATCAACTTCTTGGCGCCAGCCAGGTTCCAGTCGCCTTCCAACGTCACCACCTGTATCTGCGGAAAGGCTTTCATGCCCTGCATAAATCCGCGATGACGGTCGGCAACAGGTGTGGAGCCACGCTCGCCCGTTATCTCAACAACCGTTCCCCTGCCCTGCAGTTGGTGTGCCAGATAATCAGCCACCTCCTTGCCTATCGCCACATTGTCGGTTCCGATATAGGCAGTATAGTGGGTAGACTCTATCATGCGGTCGTAAAGAATGACGGGAATACCGGCACGGTAGGCACGCTCTATCGCTGGCGCAACAGTCTTGACATCACTGGGAGCCACCACCAAGAGGTCGACCTTGGTTTTCACCAAACTGTCTATCTGCCGGGCCTGGCGCTGCCCATTGTTGTCGGCAGAGGCAAAGACCACGTCCACATTCTTATACTGATACTGTCCAATCTTAATTTCGCGGTTCACCTTCTGGCGCCAAATGTCGTCGCTACATTGGGACACACCTATCACAGTGCGCCTGTCGGAACAGGACACCAAGACGAGCAACAAAAGGATTACATATAATATAATGTGCTTCTTTCCGGTTTTCATTTTTGTATCGTTATTGTTTACACAATAGTAATATGCAAAAATATAACAAAAATGAAAACCCACAAATAAGACAAACAAAAATTAATATTTTTTAATAGCAAAGACACACAAAAAGGACTTCGCCGCCCTTGGTCATCACAGACCAGGTAAAGCGAAGTCCTTTATCAATATATCAACTACCAAATACTAAAAACGAAACTTACTTCGTATATTTCTCAGGAAGCACTGGCATGGCACCATGCTGGGTGCACACGTATGCACTTACCTCTACTGCCAGCTTGTGAGCCTCGGCAATGCTCTTGCCCTTCAGAATGCTGGCACAGAAAGTACCTGTAAAGCTATCGCCTGCTCCTACAGTATCGGCAACCTCTACCTTTGGAGTTTCCTGGAACGACTTGAAGCTTGGAGCAAAGACATAGCTGCCGTTCACACCACAGGTGAGCACGAGCATGTCGAGATTGTACTTACCGAGGATGAGCCAGCACTTGTTCTCAATGTCAAGACCGGGATAACCGAAGAGACGGCCGATGGTAATCAATTCCTCATCGTTGATCTTCAAGACATTACAACGCTTCAAGCTCTCACAGATCACCTCCTTGGTATAGAAGTTCTGGCGCAGGTTGATGTCGAAAACCTTCAGGCAGTCCTCGGGAGTATGGTCGAGGAACTGATAGATAGACTTGCGGCTTACCTCGCTGCGCTGAGCCAAAGAGCCCCAGCATACAGCTCCGGCATTGGCAGCCACCTCCTTGATGTCGTCGGTGAAGGGGATGTTGTCCCATGCCACACCTTCCTTGATGTCATAAGTAGGAACACCCTCTGCATCGAGCTCTACCTGTACGGTTCCTGTAGGGAAGTCCACACGTGGCATCACGTACTTGAGGTGCTTATCGTCCAACAATCTGAGAGCCTCGTCGCCCAGCAAGTCGCTGCCTACGGCACTGACTGCTACAGAATGCAAGCCATGCTGACCGGCATGATAGGCGAAATTGGCAGGAGCGCCACCCAACTGAGAACCTGTAGGTAGAACATCGAAAAGGATCTCGCCCAAACCTACACAATATTTCTTATCTAAATCTTCTATTTTCATAATCTTTGTTTTTTAATTCAAGTTTTGCAAGTTCAGAAGTTTACATCTTCACCTTATTAATATAAGAGAACAGATAGAGCACGCCTACTGCCATCACCAATACAGCACCAATCTGCCCGATGGCATCGCTGGCAACACCCATAATGAGTGGGAATACCGTACCGCCAAACAAGCCCATGATCATCAGACCGCTCACCTCGTTCTTCTTCTCGGGTACAGAGAGAAGAGCCTGCGAGAAGATGATGGAGAACACATTGGAGTTGCCGTAACCCACGAGGGCAATGGCAATATAGAGCATCATCTTGCTCTCGCCGAAGAAGAGGCCTGCCATACTCAGCGCCATCATCACGATGCTGATGGTGAAGAACACACGGGGCTTCATCATACGAAGGAAGACGGTGCCTGTGAAACATCCGATGGTACGGAAGATGAAGTAGAGCGATGTGGCAAAGGCAGCCTCGTTGAGTGTCCAGCCCAGACGCTCCATCAGAATCTTTGGAGCGGTGGTGTTGGTGCCCACGTCGATACCTACATGACACATGATGCCGATGAAGGAAAGCAGCACGATAGGCTTGCCCAAGAGAGCCAAGCAGTCAACAAAGCCAGAGGCCTTGCCCTCGGTCTTCTCCTCCTCAATAGGAGTTCCTGCCAGGAACAGCGTTGCACACACACCGATAATCATATAGATGGGGAAGAGCACACGCCAGCCCAATCCAAACTCAGGAATGCTTGCCACTGCACCCCACATAGCAATATAAGGAGCCATGAATGAAGCAATAGCCTTCACAAACTGACCGAAGGTAAGCGTAGAAGCCAGGTTCTTACCGGATGTGACGACAGAAACCAGCGGATTGAGCGATGTCTGCATCAGCGCATTACCGATACCCAAGAGGGAGAACGATACAAGCATGATGCCGAAGGTTTCGCCAAACAAAGGCAGAAGAAGAGAGATGACTGTCACCAAGAGTGAGAGCAGCACGGTCTTCTTACGACCTATCTTATTCATCAACATGCCCGTGGGCACAGAGAAAATCAGGAACCAGAAGAAAACCAATGATGGGAACAGGTTGGCTGTAGCATCATTCAGGTTGAGGTCTTCTTTCACATAGTTGGAGGCTATACCCACCAAATCCACAAATCCCATTGCGAAGAAACAAAGCATCACAGGGATAAGGGTCAATTTCATAGACTTATTCATATCTTGTTAGTTATTTTTTTTTGAAGTGAATATTAGCTGTTATTTTCCAAGTTTGTAAACTTGATACTTACCCTTTCTCTTTCCTTTCACAACAATCTTATTATAGGGTTTGCTTGGGAACACGAGGTTGGTCATCGCCATCTTGCCCTCAGCATCCAGGACCTCGACGCTACTCTTGTCGATGAAGATTCTGAACTGGCTGATCTTTCCATAGGTAGGAGCCTTAGTGACAGCAGCAAACTCGTTGCTGAAGTCGGTCTTGCCGCTCTTTGTACGGTCCATCTCGAAAGTCTCAGCCTTGGCATTATAGGTCATCACCACCTTCTCGCCCTTGTCGTTGCTCAGGGTGATAGTGGCATTGCCCTTCACATTGACCACAGCCTCGCAAGCCTCTGAGAGAGCCTTTGATGTCTTCTTGCTGCGTGCAGCTGTCATCTCGGGAGAAGGAGTCACACTGCAATAGGTCTCGCCCTTGTACTCGAAGAGTCCTAAATCGCGGGCTATAGAATTGGCAGAACGGTACTGCTGGGTAGGAACCTGATTGGCGTACTGCCAGTTGCTCATCCATGCTATTGCCACACGGCGTCCGTCGGGAGCATTGTCGAAAGTGACGGTGGCATAATGATCCTTGCCATAGTCCATCCACTTGGTGACCTCGGGCTTGCTCTCGCAAGTAAACTTGTGTCCGTCGAACTCACCAATGAAGTATTGTGTGGCAGAACCGCCGAAAGGACCACCAGGATTGATGTTGCAGAGAAGCATCCACTTCTCCTTGTCGGTGCCGCGAACCTTCAAATTCATCAGGTCTGGGCATTCCCACACACCGCCATGATTGCCGTACTCTGCACCGAAAGAGCTCTCGTAAGTCCAGTCTTTCAGATTGTCAGAAGAATAGATGTTCATCTGCTGACCGGCAGCAAGAATCATGTTCCACTTCTTGATATCCTCGTTCCAGAACATGTGAGGATCGCGGAAGTCGGGCACGTTGCTTGTGATGATAGGGTTGCCCTCATACTTGGTGAAGGTCTTTCCGTTGTCAGTACTGTAGGCCATGCTCTGGGTCTGGTTCTCACCAGCCGAGGTATAGAGAGCTACGACAGCACCCTCGCCGAAGCCAGCGGTATTCTTCTTGTCGACAACAGCAGAGCCGCTGAATATCGTTCCTATCACATCTGGCTCGATAGCTTTACCCTCAAACTTCCAATTAACCAAATCGGTAGAGGTAGAATGTCCCCAGGTCATATTTTCCCACTGCGACCCATAAGGATTGTACTGGAAATAAAGGTGCCACACGCCATCCTTATAGAACATACCATTAGGGTCGTTCATCCAGCCATAGGCAGGAGTATGATGATAGAGAGGACGATACTGCTCACGGTTCTTCATGTCGAAGCTGTCGGAGAACTTCATTCCCTTCCAGCATCCGAAGTTGGCAATACCGCCATCGTTACGAGCCTGTCCGTCGACATGAATATCGAGCATCAGTCCCTTCTGGCTCTTGTAAGCCTCCAAGTCGAGAGGCACGTAATAATCTACGTGCGTATTGGCAAGGCGGACATTAAAAGTCTTCAACTGCTGGTTGTTGGCTATCACCTTGACATGACTCAGTTCGGCACTCTCCTGAACAGGTATCAGGAGATATTTCTCACTCTGGTGAATACGATAGAGGCAATGGTTGTTACTCAGGAATTGAGTTTCCTGGGCTGAGGCTGTCATACCAGCCAACAGGAGCATCATGCTCAACACAGTTTTTCTGATTGTTCTCATTACTTTGTTATTGGGTTTTGTTTTTAAATGCGTTATTGGTATTTTCGATTGCAAATTTATCAAACATATCTTATTCTTCCACGCAATATTCGTTCATTACGTATTAAATATGTTACAAGAAACATTTTTCTCATCTTTGGAACTGTTTTTTGAAGAAAATAATTCCTGCACGCAGTCATCTTTGAAGACAAAAAGGACTTATCTATTGCCGCTACAAGACCAGATGACTTTTTACCTTCTGCCATGTCGGAAAGAGCGAGAAATGTAGTTTTCACCCTTATGCATATATATTCGTTATTGGACAAGAGTTAACTATGAAAATATTTTTTCCCAGTTAGGTGGATTCTATTTCCCAGTTGGATGCCCGATTTTTGGCAATTACGGAATAAATATACCGTATAAATATACTTTAGTTTCCTCATATACGGAAGCTGAAAAAGTAAAAGAGTATATATAATAAGGTACGCGCGATACACTTCTATACATCTTAACTCCTTTATCTTCTATAACTTCCGTACATACAAAGATTAAGTTCAGTAAATTTCATTTCAAAATAGAACGAAATGATTGCATGAAACATATCTTTCAAAGAGAGAACGATTTTTGGTGTTGAATTTTTCTTTAATATCGTACATTTGCATTATAGTTACAAAAGAACTAAAAAGCTAAGAGTTCGAGAAATGCTAAAACCGACATTTCTCTTCTTATATAATAAACCTATAAAACTAAAAGATTCAAAAATGAAAAAAGTATTTACTCTATGTGTTGCCATCATGGCATCGGTAGCAACATTCGCACAAACCACTCTTTGGGATGGTGAGAATAAAGAATTGGGAACAACGACTGGTTTTTGGAATGATGGTGATCCCGAAGTGGTTGCTAACCCAGAGACGGACGGCATCAACACTTCTGAGAAATGTCTGAAGTTTGTGATGACCAACGGCAGTAAGATGGTCAAACTGCCTTTCCGCGAGTGGATAAAGCCTTCTTTACAGGGAAGCACCCGTGTATCTCTGATGATTAAGAAGTCACAAGCAGAAAACATACAGATAGAACTCTCCGACCCTACTGATGGTTCTGATGGATATTGGAAGAAAGTAGCATCTAATTACAGTGAGGAAGGAAAATGGCAGAAAGTCGTATTTGACTTTTCTAACAATGGTAGCTTCGACAATCCTGGCGTCATGACCATCACAGCCCAGACTGGTAATGTAGAGGGAGAACAAGACGTTTATATCGACAATATCGTCATAGAGCCTGCTACGAAAGTAAACGGCAAGTTGCTCTCAGAGATAGGAGATAACTCACTTGAGGGAGTTATCAAACTGGAGGGTGCATGGATGAAGGGAAAATGCCGAAATGCTAACGACAACAATTCGCAAAATTTTGAATACAACGACTTTACCACATTGGCAACAAAACTTTCCGGCAAGCCAGCCAATATTGACATGCGAGGCTGCATCGTAAAGGATGCAGATATTAACGCTATGCGAGGGGACAATAATAACAATATTCTCGTGTATGCAGATGAAGCTTACAAAGCTGACAATGTTATCTACAAGACTGACAATAAAGAAAAACCACTTGTATGCGCCAATCTCGTACTTGATGAGAATAAGTCTTACATGGTAAATGAAGATTTCAATGCAGAAAAAGTAACTCTAAAACGCCCTGTAAAGTTTGGCAACAATACCATGTGTCTGCCCTTCTGGGTAAGCAAGGAGGATATGAATGCAGAATACATCGCTAAATTTAAACCTACCGTAGACAATCAGGAAGTAAATAAGTCGGTCGTTACATTTGTGAAAGTTGATCATGTTGATGCCAATGTTTCCATTCATCGCCAACTACAACGAGCCTGTCACCGAGTTTACCTTCACCAACAAGGGTGTGGTCAATACAAATAATGGTCTTGGCTATCCATTCGTAGGAACCTATACCCCAGGTAGCGCAACTGGAAAATATGGTCTTACAAACAAAAACACATTCCAGAAAGGTGGCACTAACGCAACAACCAAAGCTTTTCGTGCCTTCTTAGAGTTGCCAGAAGTCAGCGGAGCAAAAACTTTCTCTTTAGATTTCACCGATGGTGAGACTACAGGCATTGAGAGCACCACAGCATCATTCGGCAACAAGGGTGTAAAGGTTTACAGCCTGCAAGGCAACCTGATTGCAACCGCTACTTCTATGAGCGAACTGCACCTAAACAATGGAATCTACATTATTAACAACAAAAAAGTTATCATCAAATGAAAAAGCAAACATACATAAGCCCCGCAGTCACAATATGTCATTGTGCCACAGCTACGATGCTGGCTGCCTCACCTGAAAAGAACACAAATATGGGCATTGACCAGGAACCAGGAGACTTTGAATTCCAATCCAAACCCCACGACGTCAATCTATGGACCGATGACGACATAGACAAAGAAGATAAGAAATCGAATTTATACTGGCAGATATAAGACAGTATGATGGATTCAAAAAAGAGGAGACACATATCTCCTCTTTTTTCGTATCTTCAAATATTATACAGTTCGGATAAGTATCAGTGCCTAAACTGACGTACAACTATACAACTTGCCCACTACGATGGGCAAGTTTACCCATAACGATGAACATCTTTGCCCATTGTTATGGGCAAAGATGCCCAAAGCCATGGGCAGATATGATCAATGCACTTTATTGAGACTTAACAATAACGACAGAAGGTGAGGGTGCGTCATAAGTGTAACAGGACGCATAACGCCCTCAACTTACACTGCAAGAAAGTTAAGTAAATATCATTTCAAAATAGGATGAAATGATTGCAAGAAACATATCTTTCAAAGAGAGAACGATTTTTTGTATTGAACTTTTCTTTAATATCGTACATTTGCATTATCGTAAAAAAACTAAAAGCTGAGAGTTAGAGGGACACTGAAAACCAATATTTCTCTTCTCTTATAATAAACCTGAACATTGTTAAACTAAAAGATTCAAAAATGAAAAAAGTATTTACTCTATGTGTTGCCATCATGGCATCAGCAGCAACATTCGCACAAACCACTCTTTGGAATGGTGAGGACAAGGAATTGGGTAAAGAGGCTATTGGCTTCTGGGCCGATGGTGATCCCGAAGTGGTAGCTAACCCAGAGACGGACGGCATCAACACTTCTGAGAAATGTCTGAAGTTTGTGATGACCAACGACAAGAAGGTTGTGAAACTGCCTTTCCGCGAGTGGATGACTCCCTCTTTACAGGGCAGCACCCGCGTTTCTCTGATGATCAAGAAGTCGCAGGCTGAAAACATACAGATAGAACTCTCCGATCCTACTGATGGCTCAGAGGGTTACTGGAAAAAAGTAGCATCTTATTACAGTGAGGCAGGAAAATGGCAGAAAGTAATATTCGATTATACCAACAACGGCAGCTTCGACTATCCTGGCATCATGACCATCACTGCCCAGACTGGTAATGTAGAGGGAGAACAAGAAGTTTATATCGACAATATCCAGATAGAGCCAGCTACTACGGTGAATGGTCAGCTGCTCTCAAAGATAGAACCCAACTCGCTTGAGGGAGTTATCAAGCTGGAGGGTGCCTGGATGAAAGGAGAATGCCAGAATGCTGACGGCGAATGGCAAAAGGTTGAATACAATGACTTTGCTACATTGGCAACAAAACTTTCCGGCAAGCCTGCCAATATTATCATGCAAGGCTGCATCGTAAAGGATGCTGATATTAATGCTATGCGAGGCGACAACAGCAATATTCTCGTATATGCTGATGAAGCTTACGAGGCTGACAACGTGGTAAAAGACGGAAAATGCGCTAAACTCGTACTCGACGACACCAAGTCTTTCATGGTCAATGAAGATTTCCAGGCAGAAAAAGTAACCCTGAAACGATCTGTAAACGCTGGCTACAACACTATGTGTCTGCCTTTCTGGGTAAGCAAGGATGACATGAACGCTGCAAGCATCGCAACATATAAGGAAATCGTAGACAAAGAAGACAATAACTCGGTCGTTACTTTCGAGAAAGCAGATCATATTGAAGCCAACGTTCCATTCGTCGCCAACTACAACGAGGCTGTCACCGAGTTCACCTTCACCGACAAGGGTGTGGTCAACACAAACAATGGTCTTGGCACAACATTCGTAGGAACCTATACCCCAGGCAGCGTAGAAGGTAAATTTAACCTTGCTGCCGACTGTACCTTCAAGAAAGGCGATGCAGAAGCTACTACCGATGCTTTCGGTGCCTACTTGGAGTTGCCAGAAGATTACGAAGCAAAGACTCTCTCTTTAGGCTACACCGATGGTGAGTTAGCTGGTATTGAGAGCATCACAACATCATTCGGCAATAAGGGTGTGAAGGTTTACAGCCTGCAAGGCAACCAGATTGCAACAGCCTCTTCAATGAGCGAACTGCACCTGAGCAATGGCATCTACATCATCAACAACAAGAAGGTGGTTATCAAATAATAATACAGACAGGACTATTTGATACCCCATCAACAGCCCTACCAGAGAATAAGAAACAAAAAGCCTTGGGATTCAATTTGAATTTCAAGGCTTGATTATCAATAAGTTGCAAAGACAAAAAATACGATTTTCGTCTTTTTCAAGTGGGCTCTTGACTGAAGTTTCTGTAATACGTAACTTTGCACCACCAAAATTTCGTAAGTTTTGCCCCTTCTATTATATTTGCACTTGGAAAAATAAAGAGGTAAAAATCTTTATATCTGCAAATTATTGTTAACTTTGCAGGAAAATAGATAAGTACAATAAAAAAGAAGAATACTCCATATC